>CAZOXN010000197.1:0-5532 GCA_964583655.1 uncultured Desulfarculaceae bacterium
GTCCCACCTGCCCTGGCGTACCGAATCGAATGCCCAGGGGATGCGTCGGATCAGGGCCAGGATCAAGGCCATGGTGTGCTCAGAGGTGGCCCTCACACTGTCGAGAAACCGTGTCTCCCCCTTTAGGGAGATGACGGCGATGCCTCTTTTCCCAGCCTCGCGCACATCAACGTGGTCCAGGCCCGTGGTGGGGGTGGCGACGACCTTGAGCCTACCCGTTGCCTTGAACACGCAGGAGTCCATGTCGTAGCCAAGCCTGAGGATGACACAATCGTACTTTCCAAGCTCCCCAGGGAGGTCATCTCGCGACAAAGGCCCGTCCACGACCTGGGCGAAACCCTCCAGGATCCGCCTGGCCTTGGGGCTGTACCCCTCGGGCTCCAGGTTCAAGATCCGTATCTCCTTGTCCATGCCCATGTCCTGTCCCCTCGCCTGGCCGTGCCATTATGGCCTCGACCGCGGCGAGACCCTCCCTGGTGCCTCCATACCACGGGCGCCTCCTCCCAGCCATTCCCCGTGGATCATGTGGAGCTCCGCAACCCTCAGGTCATAGAGGGTGTCTATGCTCACGGAGCGGTGCACCGGCATCTCGTACAAGAGGGGGCGTTGCCCCACCACTGCTTGGTGCAGCATGACCAGCTCACGACGGGATATGTAGACTGCCCCGTTTCTCCACAGGACCGTGTCCCATTCCTGCCGGCGTCTCGTGTGCACCTCCCCTGGCAGGAAGGGCTTGGCATAGGGGCCGTCCCGAGTGTAAAGGGTCAATGGGTGCATGTGCTCCACCATGCACGCGGAGACCAGACAGTCTGCCTCTGGCTGATGCCTTAGGTAGAGATCCAGGGCCGCCTCTATGTCTTGGGCCTGCCTGAGGGGTGCGGTGGGTTGCAGCGTCACCACGCTGTGCACCATGGATCCTGTCTCCCCTTCGTAGAACTCGATGGCGTGTCGCAGGACCTGCCAAGTCGGGGTCTCGTCCCTGGCCAATTCCGCGGGCCTCATGAAAGGGACCCAACCGCCCGCCGCCCTGGCCACATCGGCCACCTCCTTTGAGTCGGTGGAGACCATGACCGCATCCAACCCCCTTGCAGCCATGGCGGCATCTATGGTGTAGACGATGAGGGGCCTGCCGTTCAGGGGGTAGATGTTCTTCAGTGGCAGTCCCTGCGATCCCCCCCTCGCTGGGATCACCCCCAGGACGACGCCGCGGCGGATTGAACCCATTGGCTCCAACCGTTCATAGAGAGCCTCTTTTGTATCGGAGGCTCGTACTCGGCCAGGATCCTGGCTATGCGCTCCCCTGCATGGCCGTCCCCGTATGTGTAGTCTGCCGGATAACGCCCGTTGGCCAACTGCCTCTCGATGGCCTTGAGGATGGCGCCCCGGTCGTAAGGGACGTCCATCACATTGGGCCCTCTCTCCCTGCCCTGCTGCCTCGTGCCGATGTTGACGGCCGGTACCCCCAGGTAAGCCCCCTCCCGGATGGCACTGCTGGAGTTGCCGACGAGGCAAGAGCAATGGTTGATGAGCCTCAAGTAGTCCTCAGGGGAGAAGTTGCGATAGAAGTGGATGTAGTCCGGCCTGTTTTGCTCCCTGAAAACCCTGAGCCCCTTGGAGACATCGTCCGAGCCGGCATCCACGTTGGGCCAAAGCCATACCGTCTGCATTCGAAGGGTGGCAATGGCCCCCAAGGTCTCCCAGATCTGCTCGGTGCCATGCCCGTACTCGGTGGTGACCGGGTGTTGGACCACCACGAGGTACGGCCTCTCGGGATCGATGGGTGCACCGACCCCGGTGTATCGCTGGAAAAGATCCCCCAGGGCCAGATCGCTCTCAGGGATCAGGTCTATGGACGGGCATCCCACCCAGAAGACGCCCTCCGGGTCCTCTCCCATGGCTATCAGGCGCTCCCTGCTCAGCAAGGTGGCCGGGAAATGGATGTGGGCGAGCCTGGTTATGGCGTGTCTCACGCTCTCGTCTATGGAGCCTGTCACCTCACCCCCCTGGGTATGGGCGAGACGGATGTTCATATAGCTGGCGGCAACTGCCGTAGCCAAGGTCTCGTATCGATCCGCCACGGTGATGACCCTGTCGGGCCTCAGGTTCTCGAAGAGCGTCGCCAGCTCGATGATGGCCATGCCGGTGGACTTGGCCATGGTGGTGGGGGTCTCCCCTTCCACCACGCAATAGACCGTGGCCGAGGGCTCGAACCCGTCGCCGCGGATCACATCTATGACGCTTCCAAACCTGAAGAGGAGGGCCGATGCCCCTACCACCAATTGAAGCTCAAGATTCGGGTGGGCCTCGATGGCCTTGAGGACGGACTTGACCCTCCCGTAGTTGGCCCTGCTGGCTACGACGACGAGGACCTTCTTCATCTGTTGTCTCCCCACTTGCCGACATAGATGGCCCTTAGCCTCATCTCTTCTTCGGACATGCCCGGATGCCCTGTCCCCCGCATCATCGGGACCTGTTTGGCCCATGCAACCAGACGGGCGAATTCGTCGGGGGTGGAAGAAAAGGATTGGTCCTTCCCAGGTAGATCGCGGCTCAAGGTGAAGTGCTTTTCCAGGACCTCGGCGCCCATGGCCACGGCCAACATCCCGGCCTCCACGCCCATGGAATGATCCGAGAAACCCACCGGGACACCGAACCCCTTCAGCCAGACCATCCGTTCCAGATTCACCTTGTCCAGGGGCGTCGGGTAAAGAGACACACAGTGGAGCACCGTCACCCTGTGCCCTCTGGTGTGCTCGATCATGCGTTCGACTTCCTCGTCGTGGGTCATCCCAGTGGATATGATCAGATGCTCGAACCTCGCCATGAGACGGTCCAGGAGACGGAGGCTGGAGCAGTCAGGGCTCGCCACCTTTATGCTCCTCATCCCCAGGGAGGCCAGGAAGTCCACCCTCTCCAGATCGAAGCAGGTGGTGAGGAATTCCACGCCATAGCGGGCACACGTCTCCATCAGGAACTCGTGGTCTCGGTCCGAGAGCTCCGTTGCCAGATGCCTGGCCCTCGTGGCCTCGTAATCGGGGAGGTCTCTTCGGAGCTTTCTCGTCTGCCAGGATTGAAACTTGACCATGTCCACACCGGCCTTGGCCGCGCTTCGAATCATGGCCTCGGCAATGGCCATCTGCCCCATGTGGTTGGAGCTCATGTCCGCTATGATCCTCGTGCCCTCGAAGGCCGTGCCCTCCTGTGCCATCTTTCTTGGCCATCCTCCCCTTGCGGACTCCCCGTTGCGGGTAAGAAAGCCAGAAGCATGCCAAACTCCGATCGACAAACAAATCGATATTTCAAGGAGTTAGGGCAGGAAGAGGGAAACGATATCTCGATACCCTGGAAAAACCTTCCCCCCCGTGACAGGGAGGGTGACAAATTTGCCCCCTGTCTGGATCTCCCCCAGGGGGGTATCACGAATATGCTGGGACGGTGAGGCGAGGGGTCTGACTCCCACGGAGGTCTAACTCACCCGCCCGAGGCCACTCGGCAGGAGGTCTCGGATGCGGACCCGTTGGTGGCCCCGGTGGACTGGGGCTCCCAGGAGGCGATCTCGTGTTTGGTGGTGTAGGCCGACTCCATCAGGATCACCTGCCTGCCCTGCCGTGTCCCGGGATGGATGACCAGTGGGGCCATGAGATTTGCAGTGATGCGGCGGTTGCCCCTGTCGATGGTGACGATGGAGAGGACCGCTGCGTCCCTTGCCTCCTCGAGCCCCAGGCCTCCCAGGGCCTGAGAAGGGATCGACTCCAGGTAACGCGGCTCCACCAGCAGGGGATCCATGACCACAAACGCCAGGGATGGGTCCTCGATGTTCTGGAGCCAGTGAAACGGACTGTCAGGGCTGTGCTCCAGGAGCAGGAACTCATGGGCATCGGGAAAGCCCGGCAACCCCTCCGGAAAGCGGATGGAGCGCTCCTCCTCTACCTCCAGTGTCCCGAATCTGGTCGTCTCAATCCTCACCAGTTCCATCCCCCCTGGGGCCCTTCCCGCCCCTCCAGGCCTGACCGATCTTCTCCATATCCTCCAATGCCGCCCCTGAGGCCATCCGATTCTCCTCCAGGATCCTCTGGTAGATCTCCTCCCGATGGATGGCCTTGTGGCTAGGGGCGCTGATCCCCACCTTGACCTGCCTACCTTTGACCTCGATGACGGTCAGCACGACATCATCACCGATGGTGATCCTCTCGCCCACCTTCCTGGTGAGAATGAGCATCTGGCACCCTCCTTGGCGCCCTGCAGGGCGATGGCAGCGGCAACGAGTCCACCCAGTTCAGTCAACCCGCACCTTGCGCACCCTCCCTTGCCACATCTATTCCATGCACCTCCGTCCAGACCACGGGCCTCCTGACATCCCACCTACGAAGAGAGGAACTGCATGAGGCTCGATCGGTTTATCACCGATGCTGCAGCCCTGAGGGCCGCTTCGTAGACCACCTGTTGATTTGCCAAGTCCATGAACACCTGGGCCGTGTCCGCGTCCTGCAACCCGGAGAGGGCCTCTTGGAGGTCTAGCTGCATCTCGCTCAGCACCTCCCCGTGCCCTTCCAGGGCCTTGGCGCGACTCCCCACCTCGGCCAGGCATGCGTTTATGGCGTCCATGGCCACCTCGAGCCTATCCAGTTGGGATGTAACCCCCCCTGCGTCATTGGACTCCAGGGAGGAGATGAGATCCCTCAGGGTCTCCAAAGCACCCACTCCCTGCAGTGCCTCTTGGGCTGTCACGTTCATCTCCAAGGTCTGCCCGTCACCGACCCTTATGCTCATCCTCTCGTCGTTGCCCCTGAATGAGGCATTGTACGAATCGTCGCGCTCCACTGGGGGGGTCAATGTCGAGGTCCCCCCAAAGACGTATCGATTGCCGAGGCGCGTGTTGGCCAACTGAACGATCAGGTCGTAGAGCTGTTTGACCTCCTTTGCGGCGGCCGCCCTGCTCGCCGCGGATGCTGTGGCACTGGCCTGGGAGATTGCCAGTTCCTTGGCCCTGGCCAGGGCATCCGAGATCTGGTCCAGGGAGGAATCTGTCACCGACAGCCAGCAGCTCACGTACTCGTTGCCCCTGAGCGAGTTGTCGATCTTCGCCAAGACACCCCTGGTTTCCGATATCCTCGCCGCTGCCAATGGGTCATCCGATGGCCTCGTCACCCGCTTGCCAGTTGCGGCCTGCCTCTGGAGGGAAAGGAGCTTGCTGGCGCACCTTTCCAGCTCGCGTTTACACGCATCGAAGATCTGCCCCTGGCTCACCCGCATGGCATGCCCCTCATCGCAGGAGCTCCAGGACCGTCTGGAACATCTCTCCGCCGGTCTGTATCAGAGGGGGGGCCGCCTCATACGCCCACTGGTACTGCATGAGACGGACCATCTCCTCGTCCAGGTTCACGCCGGACACTGAGGCCTGCTGGTCCCGGATCTGCTGGACCACAGCCTCCTGGTACTCCTTGGTCCTGTAAGTCGATCCTGACTCCACGCCCAAGCCGCTCACCATGGAGGAGTAAGACTCCTGCAGCGTGGCGGTGCCTAGCACCTTGG
>CAZOXN010000198.1:0-5531 GCA_964583655.1 uncultured Desulfarculaceae bacterium
CTCCATGGCCTATCAGTCGCTCTCCATAGAGGAACAGGGACCCATTCGGCTCGTTCGGCTGAACATCCCGGACCGTCTCAACCCCCTGGACCTGGTGATGCGGGAGGAGCTCCACGATGCCATGCAGACCTTGTCAGGCGACCCAGAGGTCAGGGTCCTGATACTCACGGGTTCGGGCAGGGCGTTTTGCGCCGGGGGGGATCTGGGGACCATGGAAGGGATCACCGCCCCCCAAGGTCGTCAGCGCCTCCTGCGGCTGGGACGGCTCGTCCGCATCATGGTGGGCATGCCTCAGCCCATCGTTGCGGCCGTCAACGGCCCTGCTACCGGGGCTGGCCTGGCCTTGGTCCTGTGCTCTGATCTGGCCATCGCCTCGGAGACGGCCAGGTTCGGGGCAGCTCAGGTCAGGGTGGGACTCGTACCTGACATGGGGTTGCTCCACCTCTTACCCCTTCGTATCGGCATGGCCAGGGCAAAGGAGATGATGATGACCGGGGATCTCCTGGACGCCAGGACCGCCCTCCAGTGGGGACTCGTCAACGAGGTGGTACCGCCTGGGGAGCTCATGGAAAGGACCTTGGCGGGGTGCCGGAGGCTCGCCGAGGGCCCGCCCATGGTCCTCTCCATGATCAAGGGGGCCCTCAGCCGGTGGCCTATGGGTCTGGAGACCCTCCTGGAGATGGAGGCCCATCTCCAGGCCGTTTGTTTCCCTTCGGAGGACTTCAACGAGGGGAGGAAGGCCTTCTTCGAGAAGCGGCCTCCTAGATTCCAGGGAGGCTAAGGGGGAAGGGCGCCAGGATGTCTCAGGAGGGACTGAGCAGGAGGGCTTTGGCCAAGGGCATCTCGGCAGGGGCCTGTGCAGCATTGCTGGGGCTCCGGCCCAGGAGGGTCGGCCTGTGCGCCACGGGGTCAGAGCCCGAGGCCCTACAGGAGGTGACCTTCTACAGGCGGCTGGAGGGGGGGCGCATCGAGTGCGAGGTCTGTCCCAAGCGATGCCGCATCGCTGAGCTGGAGAGGGGTTACTGCGGGAACAAAGAGAATAGGGGGGGGCGCTATTACACCCTGGTGCACTCCAGGCCGTGCGCCGTCAACGCAGACCCCATAGAGAAGAAGCCGTTCTTCCACGTCCTCCCCGGGACCCTCTCTTTCTCCATAGCCACGGCAGGCTGCAACTTCGAGTGCCAGTTCTGCCAGAACTGGCAGATAGCCCAGTTCCGCCCAGAGCAGGTCAAGGCGATCTGGCTCCCTCCCGGAGAGGTGGTCAGGAAGGCCAAGGAGTCCGGGTGCCGCACCATCGCCTACACCTATTCCGAGCCCGTGGTCTTCTACGAGTACATGTTCGACACAGCCGTGGAGGGCGAGAGGCAGGGCATCGGATCCGTGGTGGTCACCAACGGGTACATAAACGAGGAGCCCCTTCGCCGATTGTGCGACCATGTCACCGCCGTCAAGGTGGACCTCAAGGCCTTCACAGAGCGTTTCTACAAGGAACTATGCAAAGGGGAGCTCGCCCCTGTCAAGGAGAGCCTGAAGAGGCTTGTGGCCTGGAAGATCTGGACCGAGATCGTGGTCCTGATCCTCCCCACCCAGAACGACTCGCCGTCGGAGATCAGGGAGATGGCCAAGTGGATCCACGGGGAGCTATCCCCGGACGTCCCCATTCACTTCTCGAGGTTTCACCCCGCTTACAAGATCAAGGACCTCCCGCCAACCCCTGTGGCCACCCTGGAGCGCTGCCATGGGATCGCCCGGGAGGAGGGGCTGAGGTTCGTCTACGTTGGAAACGTCCCGGGGCACCCCAAGGAGAGCACCTATTGTCCCAAGTGCCATGAGATCGTGATCGGCCGCGTGGGATTCACGGTGACCAAGAGGAACCTCAAGGTCGGTCGCTGCGGCTCCTGCGGTCATGAGATCCCGGGGATATGGGCCTGAGAGGCTGGCGGACTCTGCCTCGACGCTCTGCCTCCAATCACTTGACAGGGATTGGGCGGGCTGATAATTAGAGGCGTGTCGCGCCACAAGGGAGATGGGCCGGGGTGTCCAACGGGAGAGTTCGGAGGCCGTTTCCATGGTGCCGGAGTGAGGATGCTCCGCGGTCTTCGTTGCCTTGCTTTACCGTCCGGGCAGCCCCTGTTTCAAAGGCTTCTGTAGATCAGCACACGAGCATGTAGGCAGGGACCGGTCAGTGGCCCAGGTACTGAGCGATCTTCTCCAATACGTCCTCAGCGGGATAGCCACGGGCTGCATCTACGGGTTGGTGGCCCTCGGATTCGTCTTGATCTACAAGGCCACCGAGGTCGTCAACTTCGCCCAGGGGGAGCTCATGACCCTCGGGGCCTTCGTGGCCTTCACCTTCATCGGGATCCTGAAGCTCCCTTACTGGGCTGCCTTCCTCTTCATAGTCGCTTTCATGGGGATCTTCGGTTCGCTCTTGGAACGGGTGGTCCTTCGCCCACTGGTAGGGGAGCCTGTCTTCGCCATCGTAATGGTCACCATCGGTTTCGGCATCTTCGCCAGGAGCGCGGTGAGCATGATCCCCGGGTGGGGCACGGAGACATATGGTTTCAGGACCCCGTTCACCGAGAAGTTCCTCAAGCATGGTGGGCTGATCATATCGTGGGAGCACATGGCCATCATCATCCTCACCGCGGCCCTGGTAGTCTTGTTCTTTTGCTTCTTCCGGTACACGCGGATCGGGGTGGCCATGCAGGCCGCCTCGGAGAATCAGCTCGCTGCCGTGTACATGGGTGTGAACGTCAAGAAGATCTTCTCCCTCACCTGGGCCATCAGTGCGGCGGTGGGGGCCTTCGCTGGGATCCTCCTCGCCCCCATCACCTTCGTCCACATGAACATGGGCTTCATAGGGCTCAAGGCGTTCCCTGCGGCGGTCCTGGGAGGATTCGGGAGTATCCCCGGGGCCATCGTGGGTGGGCTCATCATCGGTGTCACCGAGAGCCTGGCCGGTGTTTACCTCCCCATTGGATGGAAGGACGTAGCCGCTTTCATCATCCTCATCCTCGTGCTCATGATCCGCCCCGAGGGGATATTCGGCATACAGGAGAAGAAGAAGGTGTAATCGTCATGCGTTTCTTGATGAGGCGAGACTACTACGAGGATATCAGGCTGTTCCGTTATCGGAGCACCTTCGTCTGGTATCTCGCCTTGGTGGTCGCCCTCCTCTTGCTCCCGACGGTCTTGGGTGACTACGCCGTGTCTCAGTTGACCTTCATAGCCATCTATTCCATCGCCTCGGTGGGCCTCATGCTCCTGACCGGTTATACGGGCCAGATCTCCTTGGGCCACGCGGCCTTCTTCGCCATCGGCTCGTACACATCGGCCATCCTCACGAGCAAGGGCGCCCCTTTTCTGGTCGGCCTCCCCATGGCTGGGATCGTGGCCGCCTTGGTGGGGATCATCATCGGACTGCCTGCCCTTCGCCTCTCCGGGCTCTATCTGGCCATAGCCACCATGGGCTTTTCCTTTATAGTAGAGGAGGTCCTTGTGCGCTGGGACAAACTCACGCGGGGAAACCTGGGGATGCACCTCAAGGCCCCTGCCATCGGTCCCATACATTTCGATACCGAGAAGAGTTACTATTACCTGGCATTGCTCCTTTTGATACTGGTCATCCTCTCGGCCAAGAACATCCTCCGCTCCCCCACGGGCAGGGCCATGATAGCCATCAGGGACAGCGAGGTGGCGGCCCAGACCATGGGGGTCAATCTGGCCAAGTACAAGACAATGGCCTTCGCCATAAGCGCCTTCTTCACGGGCCTTGCCGGAAGCCTGTACGCCCACAAGCTCACCTTCATCAACCCAGAGAGCTACACCATCCTGGTATCCATCGAGTTGCTCGCCATGATCATCATCGGCGGCCTGGGGAGCATCCACGGGGCCGTATTCGGGACCGCCTTCGTCATCCTGCTCCCCCAGTTGATCGTCCTGAGCAAGAACTACCTGCCCCAGTTCTTGAGAGACCAGACCGGATTGGAACCCGCCCTCTATGGCTTGATGATCATGCTCTTCATCATCTTCGAGCCCATGGGCATTTACGGGAGGTGGAGGAAGATCAAGTTCTACTTCGAGACCTTTCCGCTCTACAAGAAGGAGACCTTCAAGAAGGAGAAGAAGTACTACAAGGCAGAGAGGCATTGAGTGACACGGGAAATCCTTGGCACCGGTTGGATGAATCTCGGAGCAAAGACGGCGGCGTTGTGATGGCCTTCTTCGCGGCTGAGGAAATATCCATCAATTTCGGAGGGCTCAGGGCCCTGGACTCGGTCAGCTTCGTGGTCCAAGAGGGTGAGGTCTTCTCCATCATAGGGCCTAACGGCGCAGGAAAGACCACTATCTTCAACTGCATCAACAGGTTCTACAATCTGGATAGCGGGAGATTCATCTTCAAGGACCAGGACATCTCGAGGCTCGGCCCCCACGAGGTGGCCGCCAAGGGCATCGCCCGCACCTTCCAGAACATAGAGCTCTTCAAGAACATGACCGTCATGGACAACCTGCTCCTGGGGAGGCATCGTCATCGCCGCTCCAACCTCTTCATGGAGGCCATCTTCTCAAGGAAGGTCCAAAGGCAGGAGCTGGAGAGCCGGGAGAAGGCCGAGGAGGTCATAGACTTCCTGGACCTCCAGGCGTATCGCAACCTCCTGGTGGGCAGTCTCCCGTACGGGGTGCAGAAGATAGTGGAGCTGGGACGGGCCTTGGCCATGGAGCCCGAGCTGTTGCTCTTGGACGAGCCCTCCTCCGGGATGAACGTGGAGGAGGCCGAGGACCTGACGCACTGGATCACGGACATCAAGGAGGAGCTCGGCATCACCATCCTCCTCGTGGAGCACAACATGAGACTGGTCATGGAGATCTCTGACAGGGTATTGGCCTTGAACTTCGGGGCTGTGATAGGCCAAGGGACCCCGAAGGAGGTCCAGGAGGATCCAGAGGTGATCAAGGCATATCTGGGGGATTGAGGTGTCTCTGCTGCGGGTACGAAACATAGAGACCTACTACGGCCCCATCATGGCCATCAAGGGGATCTCTTTGGAGGTGCAGCAAGAGGACATCGTCACGATCTTGGGCGCAAACGGCTCGGGCAAGACCACCATCCTCAAGACCATTTCCGGGGTCATGGACCCGCAAAAGGGGAGCATCGAGTTCAATGGAAAGAGGATAGACGGGCTGGACCCGAGTGAGATAGTGGCCCTGGGCATATCGCACGTCCCAGAGGGGCGGGAGATATTCCGGGACCTAACGGTGAGGGACAACCTCATGATGGGCTCTTACCTTCGCAAGGATCGCGAAGGCATCAGAAAGGACATGGAGGTGGTGCACGGCTATTTCCCCATCCTGAGGGAAAGGGCGGCCCAGCTCGCGGGTTACCTGAGCGGCGGCGAGCAACAGATGCTCGCCATTGCGCGAGGGCTCATGGCGCGACCGAGCCTCTTGCTCATGGATGAGCCTTCCTTGGGGCTTTCCCCGTTGCTGGTCAAGGAGATCTTCGGGATCATCGGACGCATAAACAGGGA
>CAZOXN010000199.1:0-5514 GCA_964583655.1 uncultured Desulfarculaceae bacterium
GAAGGAGGGAACGCTTGGCATCCAACTCAAGATCGATCCTGGAGTCCAAGTCCAAGGTCTCCAAGGCCCTGTGTATGGCGCTGCCCACGGCCAAGGCCACGCCCTCCTCTGCCCTGGCCAACGGAGGCCCGCCGGCAATCTCATCCCATGTGTCCCTAGTCGCGGCCAAGAGCTCGTGCAAGGCCTCGTGACTCTCCCCGGAGGCAGGGCCGCTGAAGGGTCTGGCCATGAGCGCGCGGGCCTTCTCTACCCTGTGCCTAAGGGCCTCGAAATCAGATCTCACACGCTCCCATGAGGGGACAGGGAGTCGAGTGGAGGTTTGAGCGGGGGTCACGGCCTCGGATCCAAGGAGGCCCAAGAAGACCCATCGGGCCCCGGCTGCATCCAAACGGGCTTGGCCGTTGGCATTTCCCCCATCCCTCAGGAGCTCTTGCAAGCGCGGCACCTCAGGAATGCGCCACTGAAGCAGATCCATGTGTGTCCTCGCCCCCTGCGGCGGTTTCCTCGAGACTCGGGCTGGCCATCTCCCAGATATGACCAGGCGATCCTTGGCCCTGGTGGCAGCCACGTACAGGGTTCGAACCAATTCCGCCTGGGCCACCCGTCTCCTCCTCTCCAAGACCTTCCCAAACCCCAATGTGGGAAGCCCCAAGAGGTTCCACTCCCACTGGCCGGCATGCCACACGACGGTGTCCTCCTCTGCGTCCTCCTCCCTGGACCCCCTGTGCACTTGCATGACGAACACGTGCCTGAAATCCAATCCCTTGGCCTTGTGAATGGTCATCACCTGCACCGCATCACCCAGCTCTCCCTTGGGCCGGCCCTCCTCGGCATCCAGAAGCTGGGCTACCCCCACCCTCAAGGAACGGAGTATCGCCTGCGGGTCTCCTCCTCCCTGCCCCAAGGCATCGGTGAGCTGCCTGAAGAAACGATCCAGGTTCGCGAGTCTGTAAAGACCCAGATACCTTGCAGACTCCGTTGCCTCCTGCATGAAGAGGGACCTCATGCGCGCCACGAACAGGTCAGCCGGGTCCACCTCGAATGACTCCCTCAGGAGCGCCAGATCCTCCAGTGCGCACATCAGTGCCCTTTCCCAGCCGGCAATGCGCCCCATCCCCGGGATGTCCATGGGGATATCTTGAGCTGCCTCCTCCACGATGGCACGGAGGCGGACCATGATCTCGGAGTCCACCCTCCGTAACTCTGTCACCATCTCCGGAAAGGATCGTGTCCAGAGGGGTATCCACGCCGCGTCTGGGACCCCCACCATGGCCGATCGAAGCAGGGTGACCAGGGCCAGGTGGTCATGGGGATCCACGATGCAGCGAAAAAGGGCTGAGGCCTCGATGATCTCCCTTCGCCTGTAGTAGTTCTTGTCCCTCTCCACCATGTACGGGATGTCGAAATGGCGAAACATGGTGAGGTAGGTGTCCAGGTCCCCGGTGCTCCGCAAGAGGACCCCGATCTCTTGCCAGGCCACGTCATGCTCCCAATGGAGGCTCAGGATCTCCCTCGCAAGGGCCTCTGCCTCCATCTCCGCTGCCTCTTTGGCCAGTGTCTTGTCCATGTCAGGTCGACCAGCCCTGTTCACTGCCCAGGATACCCAATACTCCACCGGCGCCCTAGGCTCAGAGGTGAACCCAGGGCTGTGAGCCAGTGCCTCACAAGGCAAGAGGGGCTGGAATGCGGGTTGAAGGCCCCGTTCCTCGATCATTACAGGGGCTACGATTCGCTCCACTTCCTCGAGTATGATCGGTGCGGAACGAAAATTCACGACCAGCAAATGCCGTCCCCCTCCGCACCCTATCAGTTGGGACGCGAAATCCTCATACGCCTCCAGGTCCGCGTTTCTCCACCCGTAGATGGACTGCTTGGGGTCACCGACCACAAAGAGGCCAGGCCTCTGCTCGGCCGGGCCGTCCAAGGCGATGAGACGAATGATCTCGCACTGTAGTCTGTCCGTGTCCTGGAATTCATCCACCAGGAGCTGATGGATGGAGCGGCGAAGCGAGGAAGCGATCTCCGGGTGTTGGACTAGAAGGTCCCGGGCCCCCTTCAGGAGTCCTGTAAAGGTCTGGATCCCCCTGGCGCGCATCTCCAGGCCAACCCGTTGGAGAAGGATGCCAAGGGCGGCACATGCATGCCTGAGCATCTCCGGATCCATCCGGGTGAGATGCCGCAGGCCAGCACGGAGGGAGGCCGCAGCGGCTTGCACCTCCGGGGCCAAGGGACCGAGGGCATCAGCCTCGGACTTGTTGAATCTTCCCTTCGCCCAACTCTTCAGACGATCCAACAGGTTGCCGGTCCACGTCTCGCCTACCCAGGCAGACAAGGCGCCCAGATCGTCAGATGGGGAAACAGAGGCAGCCGCTTTCTTCAATCCTTCCAAGGTGGCCTTCATGGAGTTCATGACGCTGACGGTCACGGGAGAGCGCCTCACCCCTCCGAGGAGGTCCCCCCAATGGCCCAGGAACTCCAGGAATTCCGTCGCGGCCTCCTCGCACGCGGACTTGACGCGCTCCGGCGAGAAAGGGTCTTCTTCCAAAACTGCCGGGGAGACGGCCTCGGATGCAAGCTTCATCAGGGCATCTGCTATCCTTTGAGGGCCGTAACCCTTGGCAGCGAGGGCCAGGAGATGCGGATCGCCAGGCTCCCCGTACCCGGCACTTATGGCATCCTCCACCACCTCCCGGACCACCTGCTCCAAGGCGAACCCATCCGCATCCACCGTGAAGTCGGGGTGCAGGCCTGCCTCGATGGGGTACTTGATCAGGAGCCTTCTGCAAAAGGCGTGAATGGTCATGACCGCGAGGCGATCGAGGCAGCCCAACAATGCCCTGGCCCTGGATCGGTTGATTTCATGCGATTTTACCAACAAGGACTCCTCCATGACGCCGCATGGTATGGTCCCTTTCTCCACCTCGGCGAGGGCCTTTGCAACACGACTCGACATCTCCGCGGCAGCAGCGTCGGTGAAGGTTATGGCGACGATCCCATCCAGGACCGACTCCGCAATGCGCTCCATTTCATGGGATCTGAGGTAGGCCTCGGCGCGTTCCCAACCGAGACCCAGGGACCAGACCACTATCCGGGCCGTCAAGCTAGTGGTCTTGCCCGTGCCGGCCCCAGCCTCGACCAGGAGCGGTCTCTGGAATTCCGTCTGAGCCAGCCGTCGGGTCTCGCGGTCGAGACCCCCTATGACGTCCCTGCTGGCGGCCCGGTCCACTCCCATCCCCCCTACCCTTCCTCCTCACCGCTGTCCGCGGCCATTTCCCCTAGTCCAAAGAGCTGCAACATGGCCTTCTCGGCACTCCCTAATCCCACGCCTTCGGTCATGGCCTTCCTGACACCATCGAGCCACGCGAGCAGTCGACCCCTGGCCCCTGTGTCTCCCCGAAGGCAGGCCTGAGCCACTTCGCAGTAACTGCAAGTCCTCGGCTCTTCTTTCTTTTCGGGCTCCACCAACCGAGGGAAGAAGACCCCTTGGTCCATGGCCGACATCAAGGCCCTGACTGCGCCATCAAAGGCTCGTACCAGGTCATGGTCGGCATGGGTCACACGGAATACCCTGGAGTCATCCCGAATCCCGGGCCTGAGGAACACGTAACGCCCCTCTGCCTCGGCCCCTCCCATCCCCAGGACATAGGCGATGGCCTGCAGGCGAAGGCCCGCCCTCACCTCTGTCAGGAAGTGACGGTGTCGCGTTTGTTCCGTTGCGGCCTCGGACAAGGGTCTGCCGGTCTTGTAGTCGGTCAACCTGAGGCGTCCGTCCAATCGGTCCAACCGGTCTGCAGTGAACCGAACCGTACGGGGTGAAACGAGGGGGTCTGCGACAGTCACCGCCCCTTGGACCTCCGCGGCCAAGAGCCTGACATCGTTGGCCCCACTGGACCAGTCGAGCTCCTGAGCCACCCGGAGATACGGAAGCGCCTGGGCCACCAGCACCCGCGCCAGACCTGTCACTCCTATGCCAGCCTCCCTTATGGTGCGTTCGGCTGCAGCGGCAAGGATCCTCTCCACCTGGGCATCGCCAGGCCACTCGGCCGACACCCCGTCTGAACTCACCGCTGCATCCACAACCCTCGGCATGTCAGGGATCACCCCGCGAGCCATGCGCTCCAGGACCCCATGCACCACGATGCCCAGGAGGAGATCGTCCACGCCAGGGAGGGCCTCCAATGGATCGGGCACGGGCTCGAGGCGGAGCAGCCGCTCGAGAAAGGTCTTCCACGGGCAGGAGGCCATCTTTTCCAGCATGCTCACCGAAGGCCCTGACTTCCTTGGGTCCGAAGGGAGGCGTATCGGGCCCACGAACCCGAAATATGGCCCCAGGACGACCGATCTCTCCCTGCCCTCAGGTGTGCGCCGATCCGGGTCCATCTCCTGAAGTATGGCCACCTTGGCCTCTGCGAGGGCCCGATAAGAGGCCTCCCCTCCCAGGGAATGCGTCTCGGCCACTGCCAGCGGGAGGATCCGCCCGTAGTGCTGGCGAGTCCCGTACAGTCCGACCATGATGGCATGCTCCAGGGCCGGACGGATCTCGTCCCTTTCCGATCCGGTCCCGGGCATGGGAGGCGCATAGAAAGGACGCGCCTCCTCCGGTTCCTCCCATCCCCTCGCAAGCCGCAAGCGCTCCAGGAAAGGGGACGGCGACAACGGCTTGCCATCCTCGTCCACTGCTTGCCATGAAAGGGTGATTCGAGGGCTCGAGGACATGAGCTGTGCGAACAGATATCGCTCCTCGTCGTAACCCGAGGCCTTGATGGGGAGATCAGGGAGCACGACCGCCAGTGCCCTTCGGATCGTGTCAGGAAGGAGCGGGTCCTCTCTCACGAGGCGAGGAAACACATCCTTGTTCAAGCCTAGGATAAAGAGGTGATCGAAGGTGCGCCCCCGGGCCTCCATCACGTCCAGGACCTGCACCCCACCTCCCTCTCCGCCCATGGCCGGTGCGCCTGCGTCTCCAAGGACATGGCTGAGCAGGAGCACGAACTCCTCGTAGGAGAGGGGGACATGGTCGGGGATCTCCTTCCGAAGCACCTCCAGGGCCTCCAGGATCTGGGTCTCGAGGGGCGAGCCTTGAGACCAGAGGAGCCCTTCCCGGAGAAGGCGCAGAAGGGCCTCCTCGTGCAGGAGGAACCCCCCTGGCTCCGGCCACTTGGTCCAAGTCCCGAGGGCCTCCCTTGCCAGCTCGACCGCCCTCGTTAGCGCCCCACCCGAGACCCTCCGCCTCGGTGCCAGGACCACCATGTCCTGAGCACCGTCCTCTTCACCAACCAGTCCCCGTCTGACCGGCAGCGGATAATCTCCATCCTCGGCGAGGACCGCCTCCAGGTTCACCGAGCCAACCTCGTGGAGACGTGCGACCCCCAGAGATCGAAAGGCCAGACCGAGGTCGGGACACCCCTCCACCTCCAGGACATCGAGCCATTGATCCACGGTGCCATTGGCCTTTCGCCTGAGGAACTCCAGGAGCGACCGGACGACCGGACGGACCAGGACGAGGACACCGAC
>CAZOXN010000200.1:0-5506 GCA_964583655.1 uncultured Desulfarculaceae bacterium
ATCTCATATAGCCTCTCCCTGCACCCCATGAATGTGTCGAAGGCGCGCAGGGCCAAGGCATCGATCTTGGATTCGAACTCCAGGACCTCCGGCACGGAGAGACCAGGCTCAAAGCCTTCCCCTTGGATTTCCTCCCTGACGACCTTCTTCAGCGAGAAGATGAAGGCAACGGCCTGAGAGGCAGAGAACTCCTGCACAGCCCGTACCCTGATCACGCTGTCGAGGAACCGGGAGATGTCGTCAGGGTCTTTGCCGCTCAAGAGTCCGTCGTATATGCCCTCGATCCCGTTGTAAATGGTCTGTCCCACCGGATTCTCGAATTGGTCCTTCTTGCCCTTGAGGAAATCGCGGGTCTCAGCCGGGTAGCCCTCCAGGATCAGGTCAAACCATCGCCTCAGGATGACGGGTCTCCTCTGTGACAAGAGCTCCCTAAACATCACCGTGACGTCCCCGCTTCAGGCCCCGCAACTCGGCCCCGATATCCCTGACCCTGAAAGGCCGTGCCATTGGCTGTCAGAGTGGACCATGTATAGGATCCGGCCCGGCTTGTCAAGGGGGAAAAGCCGGTACATAGGAGAAGGCCCCTTCCGTCGGAACGATGGTACCCGGAAGAGACCTTCTCGGGATGCTAGACGCATCCTGTGGGCTTGGCCAACCCCGCCAGCTTGCACGCCCCCTTCGCCGGCCCCGTAGGGAAGAGCTCATAGACCCTCTTGAGGTTGAACCCCGTGTCCTTGCAGAGCTTCCTGATCATTGGGGCGATGCCGTACTCCGCATAGTAGTCCCTGAGGTAGTTGATCAGCTTCCAGTGATCCTCTGTGAGCGTTCCCTCGATCCCCTCGGCGGGGGCCAAGGCCTGGGCGAACTCGGGGCTCCACTTGTCCAACTCCTGAAGGAACCCGTCCTCATCCACCTCATATGTCTGTCCGGCTAGTTCAATCTTGGGCATCTCCGATTCCTCCTTAATCCTTGGGTTTCCATGATGGTATCAGCGCGCTTCTCGCGCCAAGATCCTCCTCCTTGACTCGCCCCGGACCCCCCCCAACTGCGAGGGAGACACCTCACCCCGGTTCCTGGCCAGGCACGAGATCCCATCGGCCCACGCGTCACACCCCAGGGCGTGGAGATGTGTATAAGTAGCCAGGACGTTCCTGCGAACCATCCCCTCTCTCTTTCCTTCCATGCCGGTCCCTCGCGTCACCCGGAAGGCGAAACGGACTTCCTCCTCCGAGAGGGAGGCGATACGGGAATAGTGAAACTCATGCCCTTTGACGGCGAGACCCACCGGGAAAAAAGGATTCTCCTCCACCACCTCAAGGGTGGTATATCCGTGTCCCTGGGGCCGGCTGTGGATCTCCGTAACCAAGGGGAGGGCCCCGACCATCGGGAATTCTCGCCCCCTCACCCGCAGGGCCTTCCCCAGGTACATCAGGCCTCCGCACTCCGCATACACGGGCAGGCCATCCTCAACGGCAACCCTGATGTCATGTCGCAGGCCTTCATTGGCCGCCAACTGCTCGGCCCTCATCTCAGGGAACCCCCCCCCGACGTACAAGGCATCCACCCGAGGCAGTCCTTCGGTCTCGATGGCGTTCAAGGCCACCAGCTCCGCGCCCCTCTCCTCCAATGCCTCCAAGTTCTCCGGATAGTAAAAGTGAAAGACCTCGTCCTTGATCAGACCCACCCGGAACCGCCCCGTCACGCGAGGCGATGCCATCTCCCCAGGTGGATCATCGCACCAAAGCTCCCCCGCCCCTTGGGCCACCTCCCAGACAGACTCGCAATCCACATGCTCCCGCACCGCATCCGCAGCCCTGGCGATCACGTCGAAGTGCGACCCGTGCTCCTGTGGCGGGACCAGCCCCAGGTGCCTCTCCGGAAAACGTAGTCCCTTGAGTCGCGGGATCGCCCCCAGGACAGGGAGGCCGGCATATTGCTCTATGCTCTTGACCAGGACCGATTCATGCCGGGCGCCTGCCACACGATTGAGCACGATGCCCCGGATCTCCACATTCGGGTCCATGTGCCTCAAACCCAGGACCATGGCAGCGGCTGTCCTGGTGGTCTTGGTGGCATCCAGGACGACGATGACAGGGACCCGCAGCGACTTGGCCAGCTCTCCCGTGGAGTAAGTCCCCCTCGGATCCACCCCGTCATAGAGCCCCCTGTTGCCTTCTACAAGGGCTGCATCTCCCTTGAACGAGTGGCGAAGGTACGATCTGAGCAATCGCTCCCCGTCCATCAAGAAAGGGTCCAGATGATGGCATTCCATTCCTGAGGCGCGGCCGAGCCATGCAGCATCGATGTAATCGGGCCCCTTCTTGAAAGGGACGACGGCCTTACCGCTTTGCCGCCAACGAGCCAAGAGTCCAACGGCTAGCAAGGTCTTCCCCGACCCACCCCTCAAGGCGGCCAGGACAACGCTGGGACGACCTCCGTGCATTTCCTCTCTAATACAGAGCCCCGGCTCCAGGACCGGGGAATTCCTTCGGGACTTTGCACGCCGGACGGTCCTTGGATTGGGGGCGAAGACCTCTTGAGACGCTGTGGGGGGTGTCTCCCCCCACAGCCTCATTCGTCCTTCTTGGCGCCAGGGAGCATCAGATAGGTGGTGCTCCCGCTAGACCAATACTCCAAACGCTTCTCGTCGATCATCTCCTTGACGGCCTTCTTTAACTCCGACTTGGGGATATCCGGAAGGCCCTTCTCCACGTCCTTGATGTAGAACCTCGTCTTCTTCTGGCTCTGGAACCACTGCAAGATCTTCTGCTTGACCTCTTCGCTCATGGCTCTTACCCCCATTTGAATTGGGTGGTATTGCGGAACGTGGTCGTGGAAAGCTTGTAGTCGTCGATATGCAGCGGGGTGAACTCGATCCCCGTGAGTTTGAAGAAGCGCTCCCAGCCCACACGCTCGATCCATTCTCCGATGCGCTCGTACTTGTTGGCATGCCTGGCATAGACATCGACGATGTTCCTCACCGCTGAGGTAACCTCAGGCCACCTGGGAGGGTTGTTGGGGATGTACGGGATGGCCAGCCTCGAGAACATGGGGGCGTGCCTGGCATTGGAGACCTTTCCCCCCACCCATATGGAGATCCCGTCCCCGTCTCTGTCGGCCAGCGGCATGGCAGGGCACATGGTGTAGCAGTTCCCGCAGTACATGCAGCGCTCCGGATTAACGATGACGCTCTTCTTCTCCTTGTCCGGATGGGGCCGGATGGCGCCCGTGGGACACGCCGCGATGGTCGTGGGGATCTCACAGACGTTCCTCAAATTGTCGTGGTCTATCTTGGGGAGCTTGGTGTGCACGCCGAGGATGGCGATGTCCGAGCAGTGCACTGCCCCGCACATGTTGAGGCAGCATGCCAGGGCGATCCTCACCTGTGCAGGGAGCTTGTGAGAGCCGAAGTACTCGAAGAGCTCGTCCATCACCGACTTCACAACCCCGGAGGCGTCCGTGGCCGGGGTATGGCAGTGGACCCACCCCTGGGTGTGGACGATGCTCGTCACCGAGTGCCCTGTCCCCCCGATGGGCCAACCCCTGGCGGCCAGTTCCTTCTTCAAGGGGGCGATCTTCTTCTTGTCGGTGAGCAGGAACTCCACGTTGTGCCTGCTAGTGAAACGGAGGTATCCATCGCTGAACTTGTCCGCGATATCACAAACCTCCCTTATGAAATCTATGCTGACGAGCCTCCCAGAGCCCATCCTGACGGAATACAACTCCTTGCCCTTCTCGGATACGTGCACCAGGACCCCGGGCTCCAGGATCCTGTGATATTTCCACTTCCCATAATTCTCCTTGATGACAGGGGGAAGGAAGTTACGGAAGTCCGGTGGGCCGATATCTGTCTTTCCCATTCTCGCTTACCTCCTGATACTTTCCCGCCTGACGGATGTCGCCACCGCGGGTCTGCCGTTCTTCGACGCTGATGACTCCAAATCCACCACCGTTCACCCTCGATCAGAAGAATATGTACGGGTTGAACCGCGGCGTCTTGACCATCTGTGGCACGGCCGGAAGTCCCATTGCCTCCAGGAACTTGCGCATGCCCATCCGCTCTATGAGCTCGCCCAGCCTCTCCCTCATCTTGCCGTTTTCGTCCCACCAATCCCAGATCTTCTCGGCCAGCTCCTTGAATTCCTTATACGGTGACTCGAACTTCATGAACGGGATGAGCACCCAGCTCATGAGGGCGCCTTCCAGTATGGGGGCCTTGCCGCCCACGAGGATCGTCACGCCGGTGTCCTTCCCGGGCCTGAGGGCCTCTGGCATGACGTTGATGCAGTGCATGCAGCGGGTGCAGTCTCCGTCATAGATTGTGAGCTTCTTGCCGTTCCACTCCATGCACCCCGTGGGGCACATCCCCACCACTTCCTTCTGGATGTCGAACTTCTCCCTCTTGCCGCCGAAGCCACCGCCCGCCTTGGGTATCTCTCCGGCCACGTAGGCCTGGACGGCCTTCTGGTCTATGCGGATCTTGTCTTTCCATGTACCGATGATGGAGACGTCGGCCCTAGCGATGGAAGCCACGCAGTCATTGGGACAACCGGAGAACTTGAATTTGAACTTGTAAGGCCACATGGGCCTGTGCAACTGGTCCTGGAACTCATGGGTGATGTCGTTGCACGCATCCAGGGTGTCGTAGCAGGCCCACTCGCAGCGGGCAGGACCCACACAGGCGCTAGGCGTCCTCAAGGCCGATCCGGAGCCCCCAAGGTCGAAGCCAGCCTCGGAGAGCTCGTCGAAACAAGGCTGCAGGTTCTCCGTGAAGGTCCCCAGCAGGATGATATCTCCCGTGGAGCCGTGCATATTGGTGAGTCCGCTCCCGTACTTGTCCCAGATGTCGCAGATGGTCCTCAGGGCCTTGGTCGTGTAGAACCATCCGGACGGCATGTTGATGCGCATGGTGTGGAAGTGAGCCACGTTGGGGAACAAGTCGGGCCTGTCGGAGTATCGCCCGATGACCCCACCGCCATATCCGGTGACGCCCACGATGCCGCCGTGCTTCCAGTGGCCGATCTTGTCCTTGTAAGAAAGCTCCAACTGCCTGAGCAGGTCCCTGGCCATCGGCTTTCGCGTGGCGATCCGCTTGATGTCCTTCACGAAACTAGGCCACGGGCCCTTTTCGAGCTCGTCCAACATTGGGGTCTCAGATTGCGCCATAGTCTACCTCCGTAAGTCTCGTGCCCAAGAGATCTTCCTTATCCCTTGCCTCTTGAATCCTTGCTCCCTCTTGCTCCTTGCGAGACGCCTCAGACCGGCTTTCCCTTAATCCCCGTGAAGTCACCCCCCCTTTCCGGAGAAAGTCTCGAAGCGAATTTGGTCCGGGGTATCTCTGGATAACTCCATTTTCGTCAGCCATAGAATCCGTAGCGGGCTGAAAAATGAAAAAACCCATTCCGCCCGGAACGAGACATTCTTTTATAAATTGTTTCGCCCCCCATGTCAAGATATAATCCTGGTTGTGCGCCTGAGTCTCGGGCGACGATCCCTTGTCCGGCAG
>CAZOXN010000201.1:0-3087 GCA_964583655.1 uncultured Desulfarculaceae bacterium
GAGGGGGTGTGGTTGATGGAACACGGCTTGAAGCCATTGGAAAAGCTTGAAAGACAGTGCCCTCAAGATCAATTCTCTCACAGCTTTTCGCTCACAGGAGGAAGGCATGCAGGGGAACCCCTCTCCCTCGGCTTCGCACCTTGGCAGTCACCCTATAACGGGACGTGGGACTCCCTGCTAGCCTGCCATGGATCCCCGAAGGCCTTCCTGCTGAAGCAGGACTCCGAGACGAAGGGCTTCCCCTCTTGCGCTCTGGCAAGGTCGCGTGTAAACTGGCAGAAACAGGGCGCGCCTTGGCGCCCTTCATCCCAGATGACCTACCCTGGATGAGACAGGGAAGAGACTGTTTTTTTCACCGTGATGAGCGTGACGGCCCTTCACAATGGTACGATGGGGAATGGATCTCGTGAAGGAGGCCTGATCGCTATATGTCCATCTGTGGAGACAGAGGGGGCGTCCTGGCGCTCGTTGTCGGCGATGTCCCGGATGGATGATCCGGACGAGGTCGATCGGACATGATCTGCGACGAGTTCTACTTCAACTCCTTCGACCAGGTGATCAAGAGGTGGAACGATCGGATGTGGATCGCCAAGGGGAAGCCGAGGCTCTGGGTCAAGATCTATGACAGGGAAGGAATAACGATCTGGAGGGACGTTGGCCATGGCGGGATAAGGCTCAGGACCCCCGAAGGTGAGGCTGAGGGCAAGGAGGAGGCCTCCATGGGCAACGTGATCGCCTCTTATCGAAATGGGACCGTGGAGTTGAGGTTCGGCCGCCTGCTCAAGGAGAAGTTCCAGGAACAAAAGGAGGAGGTCTCCATGGGGGCGGTAGGTGTCAAGGCTAGCAGGCCATCCAAGACCGAGGAGATAGCGACTCGCAAGGTCTTCATCAGAAAGTCCGACGTCTCGGGCAAGGGGAGGCCCAAGGCCATGATCGGGTGGGAATTGGGGGCCCCTCGGAAGGGAAGGAGATATACCGTGAACTTGGAGAACGGAATGGTCCTTCGCACCAGCCCTGTGGAAGAGATCCAAGAGGGAGAAGGGGCCTTGACCGTCAAGACTGCCAATTCGACCTATGCCATCGAATACCTCAAGGCGTGAAGACTCGGGGATGAATTGACCCTCCATCGTGAGCCTTTTTCTTTGCCGGTCTCGCGCGGCCCCAGGAAGATCCCCGATCGCTGCTCTCAGACCTTGTACTTCCCCGGCACTATCCCGTACTTCCTGATCTTGTAACCCAGTATCCTCTGTGTTGTCTGGAGCAACTTGGCAGCCTTGGTGCAATTGCCGCGCGTGGACTTCAAGGCATCCACTATCATCTCCCGCTCGAACTGGCCCACCGCCTGCCTCAGAGGGGAACGCACCTGGGTCCCGGTGGCCTCAGCGGTCTGCAAGGTCGGTGGGAAGTGGTAGCTGTAAATGACCTCCTCGTTGCAGACGATTACGGCCCTCTCCATCCAGTTCTCCAGCTCGCGCACGTTGCCTGGCCAGTGGTAAGCCATCAGCATGTCTATGGCAGGGGTGGAGATCCTGCGTATCTTCTTCCCGTACTGCATCGAGTACTTCTCCAGGAAGTGTTCCGCCAGGAGGAGGACGTCCGTCTTCCTCTCCCGAAGGGGAGGAAGGTAGATGGGAAACACGTTCAACCGATAATAGAGGTCTTCCCGGAACCTTCCAGAACGCATGGCCGCTTCCAAGTCCTGGTGGGTGGCCGCGATGATACGTACGTCCGTATGGATCGTGCGGGAGGACCCCAACCGCTCGAATTCCTTCTCCTGGATCACCCTCAGGAGCTTCACCTGCACGCTGGGGCTGAGATCCCCCACCTCGTCCAGAAACAGGGTCCCCCCATGGGCCATCTCGAAACGGCCCTTCTTGGCCACGAGGGCCCCGGTGAAGGCCCCACGCTCGTGGCCGAACAGCTCGCTCTCGATGAGCCCTTCCGGCAATGCCGCGCAGCTCACTCTCACCAACGGCGCCTGGGCTCGGGGGCTATTGTAGTGGATCGCATGGGCCACCAACTCCTTGCCGGTGCCGCTCTCCCCTCGGACCAGGACCGTTGCGTCGCTGGCCGCCACCTGGGCGATGGCCTGAAAGACCTCCTGCATCTTGCGGCTGTTGCCGATGAGGTTCTGGAACCGGTAGCGTTCCTTTAGCTCACCGTAGAGTCTTATGTTCTCCCCGATGAGCCTTTCCTTCTCATCCTCCATGACTTGGTGAAGCCTCACCGCCTGGCCTACCATAGCCGCGATGATGGTCAGGAGCCTCAAGTCTTCCTCCAAGGAGACGCCTCCAGCGAAGAGGCGATCGGCGCTCAAGGCCCCTAACACCTGGCTGCCGAGCTTTATGGGGACACAGATGAAAGAGATGCCATCCTTCCTGATGCGGCGCCTGGCCCCTGTACGGTCGAGGAACAGGGGCTCATCCCCTATCTTCGGTACTATCATGGGCTGGCCCGTCTCCACGACCCTCCCGGTGATGCCTTCACCCAGTCGATACCGTCCACGCTGCTGTTCCTCGGCCGTGAGCCCATGGGCGATCTCGATGGCGAGCTCACCGGTGCGAGGGTTGAGCAAGGTCAAGGTCCCGCGTCGCATGCCCATCTTGTCCGCCAGGACCTCGAAGATCGCCTTCAGGGTCCCTTTCAGATCCAGTGCGGAGGAGAGGGCCTCGCTTATGAGGCCCAGACACTCCATCTCCAGGGTCTCCCTCTGTGGGAGAGCACTGGTCCACCCAGTTCCATCCTGCTTCTTGCCCATGGCCAAGCCCCAGGATTCCCCATCAGTGATCTTCCGGGTGACCGACGCGGGGCGCCGTTCAATCCCCGATTCCGTGCGGCGTGCAGATCAGATCGTGGCCCTACAGTCAACAGGAAAGCGATGGATCATCTGACCGTGTACTTGTTCGTTATCGGGAGCCTCCGTTCCTTCCCGAAGGCCCGGGGGGTTATCTTGATCCCCGGCGGGGACTGACGACGCTTGTACTCGTTGCAATCCACCTTGCGGATCACCTCGACCACTGTCTGGCGATCAAAGCCCCTCCCCACGATCTCTTCCAGCCCGAGCTCCTCCTCGACGTAGGCCTGGAG
>CAZOXN010000201.1:3097-5497 GCA_964583655.1 uncultured Desulfarculaceae bacterium
GGGTTCACGCTCGATGACGCTCCTCGGGATCAACTCGCGGCCTGATGCGGCGTTGATGTGATTAGAAAGGCGATAGACCAAGGTCTTGGGCACATCCTTGATCACCCCGAAGCCCCCCACCATATCCCCATAGAGGGTGCAGTATCCCATGGAGTTCTCGCTCTTGTTCCCCGTGGTGAGCACCAGCCATCCGAACTTGTTGGACAGTGCCATCAGGAGATTCCCCCGAATCCGCGCCTGCAGATTCTCCTCGGTCACATCCGATTCCCGACCCCTGAAGACATCCGTGAGGGTCTCCAAGTATGCCTTGTGGATGTCGTGTATGGGAATCTCGAGGAGTCTTATCCCCAGATTGGCAGCGACCTTCCGGGCATCTTCCAGGCTCCTCTGGGACGTGTACACAGAAGGCATGGAGACGCCAACCACGGCCTCTGGTCCCAGGGCCTGGGAGGCGATGGCCGCGGTCAGAGCGGAGTCGATCCCACCGCTCAGCCCGATGACCACCTCCCTGAAACCGTTGTTCCTCACATAGCAGCGGGTCCCCAATCCTAGGGCCCTCAGGACCTCCTCCTCCAGGCAGAGCGTTTGCCGCTGCCTGGGAGGGACGACAGGACGGACCTGCGTGCCATCGCCCGGGATCGACACGGTTCGAAGCGCCTTTTCGCGGCTGGGCTCGAAGATCTTGTCCTTCCTGCGCCTGGGGTCCGCCAGCCGCGCCCTGAAGAGCGGCGAGACCTTCAAGTCGCAAATGATCATGTCCTCCTCGAAGGCCTTACCCAGTGCCACGATCTCGCCGCTGGGACTCAGGACCATACTTCGACCATCGAATACGAGCTCATCCTGTGCACCCACCATGTTGGCGTAAACGATGAAGACGGCATTGTCCGAGGCCCTGGTGGCGAGCATGCGCTCCTTGAACGACTGCTTTCCGATGTGATAGGGGCTGGAAGAGATATTCACGAGGACCTCTGCGTTTCCGTGGAGGGCCTCCTGACGAGGCGGGCCGACCGGGTGCCATAGATCCTCGCAGATGCTCAGCCCGACCTTCACCCCCCGGATATCCAAGATCAGGGCATCGGAGCCCGGCCTGAAGTACCTATCCTCATCGAACACCCCGTAGGTGGGGAGGAAGTGCTTGCGGTAGGTGGCCAGGAGTCTCCCCCGATGAAGCACGGCCGCTGAGTTGAAGATGTCGTCCTCACGCTCCACAAAGCCCACCACGGCCACGATCTCCCCGGTCTCCCGAGCGATCTCCTCCACCGCAACGACGTTTTCCTGGATGAAATCAGGTTTCAATAGCAGGTCCTCAGGGGGATATCCCGTCACGGCCATCTCCGGAAAACAGACCAGATCCACCCCCATCTCTCGAGCCATATCGATCCATTGCACGATGGTGCGGGCGTTGCCGGAGATGTCTCCCACTACACTGGCGACCTGCGCCACGGCTATGCGCAATCCCTTCACTCCAGCTCCTCCTGAAGATCTTTCTTACCCTTACGGCTCCCCTGTGTCAAGGTGACCCTGTCGCCTCTTGTGCCAGGCTCGCCGCATCTCTTGGCCAAGGGTGCAATGAGCCAAGGCGGGTTGCGTTTTCGCCTCTCGGCTGCGGGGCCATTTATGGGCATCGCGATGTGGCATTGACTAGGCATCGCGACCTCCAGCGTGGCACAACTGGGCTGGCCCCAACACGCAGTAAAAGCGGAATCCTCCTACTGTTTTTCTCTTGACATCCTCGGTGCTCCTCACTATAGTGGCCGCAGGTGGGAAAAAGTGGGGAAAAGTGGAGGCCGGGCCCATGTTCAGGGGCCGTTACACCCATTCCATCGACGCCAAAGGTAGGGTGAGCATCCCGTCGAAGTTCCGGGATGTGATCAACGGCCGGGGTCAGACCACCCTCATGGTCACCAACGACCTAGACCCGTGTCTCGTGGTGTTCCCCATGGAGCAGTGGCTCGAGGAGGAGAGGAGGATACAGTCTCTGCCCAACTATGTCTCCCAGGCCTTGCAATACAAGAGGTTCTACATCTCAGGGGCACAGGAGTGTCCCCTGGATCGGCAGGGCCGTATCCTCATCCCCCCCAGCCTCAGGGAACATGCCCAGCTCGATCGCGAAGCGCTCTTCGTGGGACTGCTGGAGAAATTCGAGATCTGGTCCCCGGATCTCTGGAGGCCAAGGCCCGACAACGTAGAGGACATCCGCAGGGTCTTGCAGCAATATCTGTAGCTGGATCATTGGCGGCCCCGTTCCCCTTGTGAAGTGGGGTGCAACGTGCACGATGAAGGGTTCTCGGTAGGTGATCACGGAGTCGTGGCACTTGTCGGGGCGGCTTGCCTGCCGCGCCCCGCTTGGCGCAGGCAGGGCGAAGGAGCCCTGATTCTCCAGGATTTGGACCTGGGATC
>CAZOXN010000202.1:0-5490 GCA_964583655.1 uncultured Desulfarculaceae bacterium
ACCTCCCTGGACACGCCATGCAGGAACGTGTATCAAGTGGGGAGGGTCGTGGAGCGCCTTTGAAGCGCAACAGAGAGGAGGGAGCAATGGATCGAACGAGCCGGCTCTTGAAGGATCTCTCGGAGGCCCATGGCGTGGCCGGGTACGAGGCCGAGGTCAGGGCGATAGTGAGGCGGCACGTGGAGTCGCTGGGACACATCGAACAGGACCGGATAGGGAGCCTGGTGTGTCGCCTGGGAGATGGTGGGCCCAAGGTCATGCTGGCGGCCCACATGGATGAGATCGGCTTCATGGTGCATCACGTGACAGAGGAGGGATTCCTGCGGTTCCGTCCCCTGGGTGGGTGGTTCGACCAGGTGGTCCTCGGGCAGCGGGTGGTGATCAAGACCAAGAAGGGGGACGTGCCCGGGGTCATAGGGGCAAAGCCGCCCCATCTCCTCTCCCAGGAGGAGCGCAAGAAGCTGGTGGAGATCAAGGAGATGTACATCGACATCGGCGTCGGCTCGAGGCAGGAGGTGGAGGAGACAGGGGTGCAGCTTGGAGACCCTGTGGTGCCGGCTGGACGCTTCGAGGTCATGGCGAACAAGAGGGCCTGCATGGGCAAGGCGTTCGACGACAGGGTCGGCCTGGCCTTGATGATAGAGGCCCTGGAGCACTTCTCCAAGGCCCCTCACCCCAATGTCCTTTGCGGTGCGGCCACCGTGATGGAGGAGGTGGGCCTCAGGGGGGCCAAGACGAGCGCGGACCTCGTGGACCCGGATGCGGCCATCATCCTGGAGACGGATATCTGCGGGGACCTGCCGGGGATCAAGCCGGAGGAGGCCGCGATCAAGCTGGGCAAGGGCCCTGCCCTGGTCCTCCTGGACGCCAGGATGATACCGAACCTCAAGTTCAGGGACCTGGCCATCGACACGGCCAAGGACCTCGGGATCCCGCTTCAGTTCTCGGCAGGTCTCGGGGGGGCCACAGACGGCGGCCAGATCCACTTGCACGGCATAGGGGTCCCCACCATCGTCCTGGGCGTCCCCACCCGCCACATCCACAGCCACTCGGGGATCCTCCACATGGACGATTACGAGAGGACTTACAAGTTAGTCGTGGCCCTGGTGGAGAGGCTGGACCAGGACACAGTGACGGGTCTATCGCTTTAGGGGATCTCGGATTCAGGCGAGTCCCCTGGTGGACGGAGACCAGGGTTTGTGGCACTATGGATCTATCTGGAAGGTGGGACTTCACCCCAAGAAGAGTGTCTTTGTTTGCAAAGGTCTCATCTCCAGGGGGCGGAGATGATCTTCATAGGGGGTGTGCAGCCCAAGACCAGGACCTTGGAGGGGACGCCGAGGTCGTGCCCTGCTTGCAGGGCCCCCAGCGCCTATCTCAAACGCACTGACCATTACATAAGCCTATTCTTCATACCCCTGATCCCCATCTCGAGGGGGAGCCCCTTTCTGGCGTGCGAGAGATGCGGTCGGGTCTTCGACGAACAGGGGGACGTCCTGGCCTCCCTGCAAGAGGGTATGAGGAGGCTCTGTCCTGGATGCGGCAAGAGGCTGGACCCTGGTTTCTCCTTCTGCCCATACTGTGGTAAAAGCCTCTGAGATCCGAGGCGGCCTTCGGCCGCGGCCAAGGCCATGGAGAGGCAACCCCATGCCCCTGCCCTTTTGGCGCAGGGCCAAGGCTAGGGGATGACTCAGATGCCCAGAGCAGCCATCTTCGTCTTGCGGTTCGTCGCTGTGTCGCTCCTGCTGATCTGGCTCTACCCGTCGTGGGTCTACGTGTCCCACGACCCGGTCTTTGGATTCCGGGGCACCATAGGCTCCCACTGGATCTGGGACCCCCCCATGCCCTATGGGGCATCCCTGGATTATCCCAAACAGATCCTCTTCAGCGCTGCCGTGGTCCTGGTGGGCCTCGGCCTGATCCTCTGGTGGCTCCGTGTGCGACGCGCAAGGGAGTGAACCATTGGGGTTTGGAGGTTACGGGAATTGTCAATGGGCGATAGGATGCCCAGATGGACGCGGCTGGGTGGGCTGGAGGTGGGGCACCACTTCATGGCCGTGGAGATTGAGGCGCGGCATCCTCCTCGATGACAAGGGGTGGCAAGCACGTCTCTTATGCGGTTAGGAAGGAGGCATGGCCCATGAGGAGAGCGGCTATCGCGGGTCTGACCATAGGAGCGGTCCTCCTGGCAGGTCCAACGGCCCAGGGGCGGATCAAGCTGGTGGCCCTGCCCGAACGGGAGGCGACCACGGTGCGGCTGGACAACCCGGCCTTCACCCTCGTGGAGGAGGAGCGCGTCCTCACCCTTCAGAAGGGCCCCAACCAAGTGGATTTCTCCTGGAAGGGGGTGAACATCGACGCTGACTCCATCCGCCTCCGGGTCCTGGATCACCCTGAGGAGGTCCAGCTCATCAGCGTCTCGTACCCTCCCAACGAGGCCGCCCTGGTCTGGCAACTCCATTCCCCTGAGGCGTACAACGAGAGGGTTCGCATCTCGTACCTCCTCTCCAACATAGACCGGCTGGTCACGTACGACGGGTTGGTCCCTGTGGATGAGTCCGTCATGGAGCTCAAGTCTTACCTGGTCCTTCGGAACTTCTCCGGGGAGGACTTCATCGACGCCAGGGTCCAGCTCGACTACGGGGAGTCCTTCGACAAGTCCATCCGGCATCAGGAGACCAAGCGAATGCTGTTCTTCTCCAAGCCCGGGCTGCCCATGGAGAAGACCTTCACTTGGGACGACCAGAGGCAGGCCTGGGACCCCGAGAAGGTGGGCCAGAACGTGGGCATCCCGGTCTTCTACACCTTGTACAACACCAAGGAGAAGGGCCTCGGGGAAAACGCCCTCTGGGGGGGCAAGGTCCGCGTGTTTCAGGAGGACGGCCGCGGCTCCACCATCTTCCTGGGAGAGGATGCCCCTGAGCTCGTGCCCGTGGGGGAGAAGTTCCGGGTCTACATCGGCGACAGCCGCGACATCGTGGTCACCCAGCGAAAGATGAAGGAGGAGAAGATCGTCAAGGAGCGCAACAACTCTGGCAGCCCCATCCTGTGGGACATGGAAGAGATCCTGGAGGCCAACATAGAGAACTTCAAGGACAAGCCAGCGGTCCTGGTCCTCACCGAGCACATCCCTGGGCAGTGGGACATGGCCTCTTGCACCCACAAGTACGAGCTCAAGGACTTCCAGACACTTGAGTTCCGCATGGAACTCAAGCCCAAGGAGAAGGTCACCCTCACCATGCGCTATCACCGGAGGAACCTGAGATGAGGAAATGGGCGTTCTTCGCATCCATGGCACTCCTGCTCGGCTCGGGGCCGCCGGCCCTGGCTGGCATCGATCTTGTGACGCTCCCGGAGCGGGATTCGGTGCAGCTCACCATCTACAACTCAGCGGACTTGACCCTGGTGCGCGAGATCCGAAAGCTGACCCTGCGAAAGGGGCTCAACCGGCTCTCCTTCGGATGGGCCAACACCCTCATCGACCCCACCAGCCTGGGCCTTCGGGCCACCCAGCGGCCCGATGCCGTGCAGCTCCTGGATATCGCCTACCCCCCGCGCATCAACACCCAAGGGATCTGGTCGGTCCATTCGCAGGTGGAGGGGGAGGTCCCGGTGGAGATCACCTTCTTCACCAGCGGCATCACCTGGAGGGCATTCTACATGGCCACATTGTCCAAGGATGAGAGGTCCATGCGTCTCCAGGGGTACGTGCGCGTGGCCAACAATTCGGGCGAGGACTACGGCAATGCCCAGACGCGTCTGGTGGTGGGAAGGATCCACCTCCTGGACCAGATCGCGGAGCTGGCCCGTCGTCCGGCCCCTTACGGCATGCCCATGGAGCCGGTGGGCAAGGCCTTGGCAGAAGAGAAACGCATGCTCATGAGGAAGGCCGAAGCGGCCCTGGACGCCGCGGGGGCCCCTCCTGCCCCCACCAGGCCCAAGGAGATCATCAAGGAGGGGCTCTCGGAGTACTTCCTCTACACCATAGAGGGGACCGAGACCATCCCCAACGCTTGGTCCAAACGGCTCCCCTCCTTCGAGGCCGCTGAGGTGCCTGTGGTGAACCTGTACAAGTTCGAGGAGGAACGATACGGGAAGGAAGTGGTGCGCTTTCTCCTCTTCGCCAACGACAAGGGGCACAAGCTGGGGGATACACCCCTTCCGGACGGCCTCGTCAAGGTCTTCCGCGAGGTGGACAAGGAGGGACACCTCTCTTACGAAGGGGCCGACAACACCAAGTACATCCCTGTGGACCAGAAGGTGGAGTTGAACCTGGGGCCGGCCCGCAAGGTCACTGTGGAGCCCAGGATGATGAGGACCAGGACCGAGAACTTCAGCTTCAACAAGGACCGCAACATCGACGGCTGGGAGGAGGTCCAGGACTGGAAGGTGGAGGTCAAGAACAGCCGGGAGGTGGCGGCCCGGCTGGAGATCAAGCGCAACCTCAGACACCAGTACTGGGAGCTCAAGCCCGGCAAGGAAGAACACGGCAAGTTCGAGAAGGAGGATCTGGACACGGTGAAGTTCACCATGGAGCTGAAGCCTTACGAGCGCAAGGAGTTCACGTACACGGTGCGCCTGTTCGAGGGAGAACGCCGCCACCGGAGGTGAGGTAGGCATGGGGAGGAAGACCAGCGAGGGCCAGGCACCGGAGGCCGTCATTTTTTTCAGCCACTCCATGCCCTCAACAGACCATTCACCACGGGAAGGAGAGGACAAGGGCGGCGGGCCATCCGAGCCCCTTCTTGTGTGGGGTGAGGGTCCCGTCTATGAATGATCCCAATTACTTATGTGTGGACCAGAGCGATTCGCCTCGCAGGCACAGGGGGGTCCAGCTGTCCTTCCCCAGGAGGGGTGGCCTAGGGAGATCGAGGCCTTATCCCGGGATGAGTTGTGGCATGCCCCCCATGCTCGGGGTCTATAGGTGCAGGTGCACGGCAACCCCTCCCGAGAAGGCCTCGGGCGTGCAGAGGACCCTAGGGTTGGGCCCCAAGATCCTCTTGGCACGGTCCATGGCCTCCTGGAACGTGGAGGTGGCTATGAACCCCATCCCCCTGGCGTACATGGGGGCCTTGGCCCCGACGATGAACACGGCGGTCGTGCGCTGGGCGAGGACCGACCCCCCGCTGATCATGGACATGGCGTGGAAGGGATGATAGGCATAGTGGTGCGAGTACCGGAACCGGTAGTCAGGGTCCGTGGTTATTTCCAGGGCCTCCTCCGAGGCCAGGAACTCGGCGGCGGAGCAGTGCCGCTGGAGGGCATCGTACGTGGCCCTGTACGAGGGGAACCAGATATCGTTGAACCAACCGTCGCACACCGAGGCCGCGATTATCACCCCGCCCTCCCGGAAGGCGTTCCATGCCCGGCAGAGCTGTCCGGCGATGGCCAGGGCCATGAGAATTGGGTTGGTCCCCATGCCTGGACCGTAGTGGAAGTTCCTAGGCAGTCCCATGACCAGGATGTCAGCTGGCTCCTTCATCCCTAGAG
>CAZOXN010000203.1:0-5453 GCA_964583655.1 uncultured Desulfarculaceae bacterium
GGATCCAGCGCGTCTTCATGATTGCCTCCTTTCCTCTTCTTCGATTTGACTGCTCAGGCATCCTGCTCCGAGACGGACGGGTGCCGTTTCTCAAGCCTGAAAGAAGGATTCCCTGTCTCCCTCAGTGGGCGAAGGGGTACAACCTGGTAGAGGCCTTTACTATCTCCCACCTGTGGGCCAACCCCCTCGGCTCCCGCAGCAAGAAGAGCACGATCACCACCCCGAAGGCAGAGACACCCAGGGCGGCCGCCGGTGCCTGGCCCAGCCATGGGAACCAGCCGGCCAGGACCGGGGAGACGCTCAAGACCAGCTCGTCCAGTATCCTGATGAAGACGGACCCGAAGAAGACACCGGGTATGCTCCCCATGCCGCCCACGATGAGCATACCGATGTACCAGAGCGCATGGAGCAAAGTGAACTGCTCAGGATGGACCACCTGCACCATGTGGGCCCAGAGGGACCCGGCGATCCCGGCGTACACGCAGGAGATGAAGAAGGCGAGCATCTTGTAGTAAAAGAGGTTCACCCCCATCACCTGTGCGGCCAGGTCGTTGTCGCGGATGGCAACGAAGGTCCTCCCAACCCTGGTGCGCGCTAGGTTCCTGGCACCGTAGGTCAGGATGAGCATCACCGGTATTATGATGTAGTAGATCCTCTCATCCGTATCAAAGGAGTAGGAGCCGATGCTGGGCGGGGCAGGGTTAAGCCCGGCCGTTGCCCCTGTTATCTCCAGGTGCAGGATGAGCCACATGGTCACGAAGTGGATGGCGATGGTGGCCATGGCTAGGTAGAATCCCTTTATGCGCAGCGAAGGGGCCCCACCGATGAGGCCGAAGAACCCCGTCAGGACCCCGGAGAGGGGCATGGCCACCCAGAAGGAAAGCCCCGCCTTGAGGGTCAGTATCGCCGAGGCGTATGCCCCTACGGCCATGAAGGCGGCCTGACCGAAGGAGATCTGGCCGCAGTATCCGCTGACTATCTGAAGGCCGAGCACGGCGATGATGGTCACGGCCAGGTTGTTCATGAAGGCCACCAGGTAGTAAGGACCCCACATTGGCAGGAGAAAGAGCGCCAGGAGGGCTGCGATCAGCGTAACCCAATGCCTCCATGTCCGCACGATGGCCATGTCCTTGGCGTAGGTCTCATCGAAGGTGCCGCATGGCCTCCACATGTGTCAGATCCTCTCGATTCTCACCAGGCCGAAGAGGCCATAAGGCTTGACCAGGAGGATCAGGAGGAGCAGGACATAGGCAGCCACCTCCTTCACCCCACCCCCCACCAGGGGGTACAGGTACCCAGCGCTGACGTTCTCCAGTAGCCCCAGGATGAGCCCTCCCAGCAGCGCCCCGGGGAGGGACTCCAGACCCCCCAGGAGGGCCACGATGAGCCCCTTTATCCCCACGTAGGGGAGGGGATAAGAGATATCCATGACATTGGCCAAGGCTATCCCAGCAATGGCCGCCACCACAGCGGAGATGACCCAGATGATGGAGAATATGGAGCGGACCGAGATCCCTGTGCTCTGGGCCAACTGATGGTCCTCGGCCGTGGCCCTCATGCCCAATCCCACCTTGGTGTACCTGAACATCAAGGCCAGGGCGGCGAAGAGCAAGAGGGAGACCAAAAAACTGACCACATGGCTCAAGGGCACGGGGACACCATGGATCGAGACCATCCCTCCAGGGAGGAAAGAGGAGAAGCTCTCCGATGATCCCTTCAGTACCAACTGGAACACCCCGTCCATGGCCAAAAACAGGGCAAAGGTATTCAGGAATGCGGCGAACAGAGGTTGGCCTATGAGAGGCCTCATGGCGAATCGCTCGATCCCCCAGCCCAGGATCACCGCGAAGCCCAGGGCGGCTGCGAGCCCCACGACGATGGGGAGTCCCCACGGTATGATGGCGAACCAGAAGGCCAATGCCCCGAAAGACATGATCTGTCCATGGGCGAGGCTCACGACCCGGGTGGACTTGTAGACCAGGACGATGGCCACTGCGACCGTGGCGTAAAGGCCCCCCACCATGATCCCGGTCAGGGCCAGTTGCACGAGCTGTGTCATACGATCCTTCCCTCAGCCGACATCGTTTATGCGGATGGAGGTCCTGAGCACCCCTTGCCTGCCGTCCCTGTAAGTGACCGCCGCCTCCACCTTGATCTCGTCACCACCTTCGTACAGGGCCCTGATCAGTTGCCCGTATCGCTCCTCGACGAAGGCCCTGCGGAGCTTGCGCGTGCGAGTCAACTCTGCCTCGTCGGCATCGAACTCCTTGTGGAGGTTCACGAAGCGCCTTATCCTCGCGTGATCCGGCAACGTCCTGTTCACCTTCCGGATCTCCTCGCTGACGAGGGCGATGACCTCTGGCTTCTGCGAGAGGTCGGTGAAGGTGGTGTAAGCGATGTGCCGGGCCTCGGCATAACGGCCCACATTGTCCAGGTCGATATTGACCAACGCGGTGACAAAATCCCTTTGCTCCCCCCCTACCACCAGGACGTCCTTGATGAACGGGCTGAACCTCAGCCTCACCTCCGTGTATTGGGGGGAGAACTTCCTGCCGCCTGAAAGTGGTTTCAGGTCCTCCATGCGGTCTATGACTATGAGGTGCCCCTCCTCGTCCAGATAACCGAAGTCACCGCTGGAATAGAACCCTTCTCTCATCTTCCTGGCAGTGGCATCCGGGTCCTTGTAATAACCGCTGAACATGAACCTACTCTTGACGAGGATCTCCCCATCTTCCGAGACCTTCACCTCCACCCAGGGCATCACCTTTCCGGAGCTCTCGGGTCGCACCTCCCCTGCAGGAGGGACCGACACCACGCCCATCTCCGTGCTCCCGTAGAAGAGCTTGATCTCCACACCCAGCGCCAGGAAGAAACGGATGATCTCCGGGCTGACCGCCCCACCCGCGGAATAGACCACCTTGGCCCTGGATAGTCCGAGGCGGTCCCTCAAGGCCCTAAAACAGGCGTGATAAGCCGCCCAGTTCATCAGGCGCCACATAGGCCCCAGAGGGCGTTCCTCCTCTTGCATCTTGCAGACCCTCATGCCCAAGGAGATCGATCGATTGTAGAGCCACCTCCTGAGCCTCGTGGAATCTATCATCCTGGCCTGGACCATACGATTGACGTTCTCCCACAGCCTGGCCCCGTAGAAGAGCACATGTGGGCCGATCTCCCTTATGTTCTCCTGCACTGTCTCGGGTTCCTCGGGGAAGTTGACGCGCATGTTCCCCACCAGGGCGCCGGCGATCCCAAGACCTTGCTCCGTGGCCCATGCGGGGGGGATGAAGGAAAGGTATTCCATCTCCTCCCGATCCCAGCCATCCGCCCGGCTCCATTCCCTCACCCCTTCCACAAGCCACCTCTGGCTGAGCATCGCCCCCTTTGGCAATCCCGTGGTCCCGGAGGTGTAGCAGATCACGGCGACATCGTCCCCTCCCCCCCTGTCGATCAGTTCATCCAGGAGTCCTGGCCTCTCGCTGCGCACCCGCCTGCCCAGCTCCATGGCCTCCTCCATGGAGAGGAGATCAGGATCACTGTAACCCCACAGCCCCTTGGGGTCCCAGTAGATGACCTTCCTCAGGAGGGGGAGTTCCCCCTTGATCTCCAGCACCTTGTCCACCTGTTCCTGATCGTGGGCCACCACGAATGTCGAATCCGAGTGCTCGACGAAGAACTTGACCTCCCTCGCCACGCAGTCCGTGAAGACCCCGACTGCTACGGCCCCTGCGGCCTGGGCAGCCAGCTGTGCCCAAAACCACTCGGGCTTGTTCTCCCCTATGATGCAGATCTTGTCCCCCCTCTCGAGCCCGAGGCTGACCATTCCCAGACAAAGGTCCCCCACCTTTTCGAAGTATTCGCTCCAACTATAGGACCGCCAAATCCCGCGGTCCTTGACCCGCATGGCCACCTTGGAGCCGTGCGCCCCCCTGGCCTTGGCCCTGAGTATCTTGGGAAGGGTGTCCAGCACCCGCTCGTCATCCTCAGGCCGCACCTGTTTCCTCCTCGCCGAGGTACGCCTGGATCACCCTGGGATCGCCGCCTATCTCGGCCGGGCTCCCTTCGGCTATCTTGTGTCCAAAATCCAGGACCGCAGCGCGGTCCGAGATGTCCATGATCACCTCCATGTCGTGCTCCACGATGATCATTGGGGTACCCCTGAGTTCCGACACATCGAGGATGAAGCGGGCCATGTCCTCCTTCTCCTCGACGTTCATCCCCGCCATGGGCTCATCCAGGAGGAGCAGCACAGGGTCCATTGCCAGGGCGCGTCCCAACTCTACACGCTTGCGCACCCCGTAAGGAAGGGCACCCACTATCTTCTTTCGCACCGGCTCCAGCTCGAGGAAGTCTATTATCTCCTCGACTAACTCCCTGTGCTCCAACTCTTCGCGTCTCGCCGGGCCGAAAAACAGCGCCCCGAGGAAGGCCCCTCTCTTCATGTGGACATGCCTGGCAGCCAGGAGGTTCTCGAGGACGTTTAGACCTGTGTAAAGCTCGATGTTCTGGAATGTGCGGGAGATGCCGATCTTGGCGATCTGGTGCGGCCTCAAGTGGTGTATGGGCCTTCCCAGAAAGCTTATGCTGCCTGCCTGGGGCCTATAGAACCCATTGATGCAGTTGAGGAGGCTGGTCTTGCCAGCACCATTGGGCCCGATCACGGCGAGGATCTCTCGGGAGCGAACATCCAGATCCACATCCACCAGGACCTGGAGACCACCGAAGCTCAGGTTGAGCTTCCTTATCTCAAGGACGTTCTCCGCGGCCATGAAATCGATCCATTTCAGCGGGACGGACGATCACCGCAGCGACCTGCCCCCTCCCACCGAACTAACGCCCATGCGGTACTCTGCGCCTAGGGCCTTGACCCTTTCCACCAGGACGGCCAGGGGGGTGAACGGATGGAAGACCTCCCTGATGCCGAACCCCCTCAAGAGCTCTTCCTCCTTGGCTGGCACTATGCCGCCAACCACTACCGGCTTGTCCTCTATCCCGAGTTCCCTCATCCTCTCTAGGAGGAGCGGGACCAGGATCTTGGGTGCGCCCTGCATGATGCGATAGCCTATCACATCGACATCCTCCTGAAGAGCGGTGCGCGCTATCTCCCGCGGGGTCTGTATCCCGCCCAGGATCACCTCCACACCGGCGTTCTTCAGGGAGTTGGCCACCACCCAGTAACCGCGCTGGTGGTAAAAATCGTCCCTGCTCACAAGGACGCTCACAGCCCTATCCATGTCAGATCACGCCCCCCCTCATGCCAAGACCATGAGCGGACCGCACAGGTAAGGACCTTCTGTGGGTTGTCTGTAGACCTCGGCCTTTATAGCAGCGAACTCGCCCCTGGTCAACCCACACTGGACCGCCTCGATCAAGGGAGGCAACATGTTCCTCCCCTCCTTCATGACCCTCTTGAGTTCCTTCACTGCCGTGTCGAGTCTCCCCTCATCCCGCTCCCT
>CAZOXN010000204.1:0-5447 GCA_964583655.1 uncultured Desulfarculaceae bacterium
GTTACCCACTGCCACGGACTGGACCCCCTGGACCAAGGTATCTATGGGCCTTCGAATGGCATACGCCATGGCCAGTCCCGCCAGACACGCCAGGACCCCCCCCCCGAAGACCACGACCCGCATCTTGTAGATGGCCGCCTTGGTCTGGAACAAGGATACATGGAAGTGATCCTGAGCGGGAGATGGAGCGCCACGCGGCAGACCAAAAACCTCTCGGAGGTGACCCGAATAGGTGTACAGGGCCTCGGACCTCAGATGCCGGTTCAGGTGGATGCTCCCCACCTCGATGGCAAGGGCCCCGGTGAAGAGGACCAGGACCGTTGTGAACAACTGGATAGCGATCACCATCCTTATGCCAGTGATGCCGACGCGTCTCATCCCTTCATCCCCCGCCCCCCCGAGACCGTCGCACGTACCGGGGCATCGAGGCCCCCCTGTGCACGAGGGGATGTCTCCCCAACCTCACTGCGCAACGGGAAGAGGAGGCTGACCTGTGTATGCCTCCCCTCCAGGTCCCTGATCCGGACATGACCCCTGTGATGGTGAAGGATCTGATGCGTGATGGCCAATCCCAGGCCGCTTCCCCCGATCTTGCCAAAGGACGCTGGGGATCCGATCCTCGACGACAAAATGGCCCCCATGGGTCCCCCTGGGTTGGTCACCGAGATCACCGCCCAGCCCTCCTCCCGCTGGAGGCACCACTCCACATGGCCGCCATCAGGGGTCGCCTCTATGGCGTTCTTCATGACGTTGATCAGGGCCTGCTTGATCCGGGCCTGATCCCCGTTCACCATGGCATCCCAATCCCCTGCCACGCCGCCTAGCCTCACACCCCTCTTCCCTGCCTCTCCCTCCATGAGGATAGCCGCCTCTCGTGCCACCTCCCGGAGAGAGACCTCTCCGAACTCCCACTGAGACGGGGCCGCCAAGTCCAGGAGTTTCTCCATGATCCCGTTGAGCCTCGAGACCTCCTCCTGGATGATGTCGTAGTAACGCCTCTTGGGGTGATCGGCCGGGATGTCCTCCGCCAGCATCTGGACCAGGCCGCTTATGGCCCCCAAGGGGTTCTTGATCTCATGGGCAAGCCCGCTCACCAGAAGCCCGAGGGCCGAGAGTCTCCCCGCCCGATCGAACTCCTCTCGAATCCTTTGCCACCCCTCGACATCGAAGGCCCCGGCCACGATCCCGCGCACTCGCCTGCCCTCCCTCCTCACCTGGAACGTCCCCAACCGGACCGGGATCGTCTCGCCGTTCCTGGTCCTTATGGACCCCACCAGCGGGCCCTCTCCGCGAGAATCTACCGAGCCCCTCTCCAGCCATGTGTGGAGCTCCGCGTTGGCCTCCCCGTCCGGAAAGAGCATGGTGACAGGCCTTCCCGCGACCTCCTCCGAGGGATGACCGAACAGGAGCTCTGCGGTGGGGTTGAGGAGCTCGACTGTGCGGTCTTCGTTCACCAAGACGATGGCATCCGTGACGCTGCGGTCCAGGAAACGGTTGAGGGCCTCCCCCAGGTCGCGAATGGCGCTCTCCAGCGGCACGAACTCCTGGCTGAGATCGCTCGGCAGCTCCGGTTCCATCACGCCCTTGGAGATCTTCTCCACTCCTGTGACCGCACGTTTGACCTCCCGGCGGATGGTGAAGGTGAGGATCAGGCCCGAGACAAAGGCCAGCAGGGCAACGAGGAGGACCTCTGCGCGTATGTTGACCATGACCATCTTGAGCTGGAAAGGGCTTATGGGACGCTGGAGGACCACCAGTTCGGCGAGATTCCTCTCGACCACGAAATAGCCTACGGCGAGGATGAGCAGGGTCGTGAAGACTTGGATGGCGATCCCGAGCCTGACGGAAAGGACCGTTCGAAGTCGAGCCTTCATTCACCCTCCCGTGAGATTCGAGTCGGATGGAAAACCGTGGACTTCCCTCGCTAGCGGCCATGTTATTTCACCATCTTCGATGGTGTCAAGGACCCCCCTGGTCGGCGAGCCCCAAGGGATGGGCCGCACCAACGTGAAGGGAAGACCTCTGATCACCGATCCCTCTTCCCTGGCGCCAGATGCGCCCCCTTGTGACCAGGCCAAGGCCTCAGAGGATCCTTGCGATAGGAGGGCCCTGAGGTTTATCATCTCTTGCATGGACGAAACGGGGGAGAAGTTCCTCGGACTCATCAGGATCGTGGAGAGGCTCAGGGGCCCCGGGGGGTGCCCCTGGGACCAGCGGCAGCGCTTCGAGGACCTCAAGGCCTACCTCATTGACGAGGCCTACGAGGTCCTTCAGGCCATAGACTCCGGGGACCGTGCCTCGTTGTGCGAGGAACTGGGAGACCTCCTCTTCCAGATCCTCTTCCTGGCCCACCTGGCCCGGGAAGAGGGGGCCTTCGACATGGGGAGGGTCATGGATGGTATCGAGGAGAAGATGATACGGCGCCATCCCCACGTCTTCGGGAGCGGGACGGCGTCGGATCACCGGGAGGTCTCCAGACAGTGGGATGCCATAAAGGCCACGGAAGGGAAGTCACCCCGCACATCCCTCCTCTCCGGGATACCGGAGACGCTCCCTGCCCTGTACCGGGCCTATCGCCTGGGGGTCAGGGCCGCACGAGTGGGCTTCGACTGGAAAAATGTACAGGACGTGCTCTTGAAGGTCAGGGAGGAACTGGGCGAGTTGGAGGAGGCGCTTAACAAAGGGGACGCGGCCGCGGCCGGGGAGGAACTTGGCGATCTGCTGTTCGTCCTGGCCAATCTGGCTCGCCATCTTGGCCGCGAGCCAGAGGGGCTCCTGCGGGAGACGAATGCCAAATTCATAAACCGTTTCAAATGGTTGGAGGAGGAACTCCGCAGACGAGGAAGGTCTCTGACCGAGGCCACCCTCGAGGAGATGGACGACCTTTGGGAGGGGGCCAAGACCCACTATCCATGAAGGGAGAGGAGACAACCAGGGGCGCCCTCACGGCAGCATTGCTATCGGGCCTGGTCTTGCCGGGTCTTGGACAGATCTACCAGGGAAGGCTGGGTCGAGGCATCGCCATGATGGCCGCAACCCTCGCGTGTCTAGGGATCGTCTTGGTCAGGGTGGCCTCGTGCGTGGCCGATCTCCTCAAGGTCCATGGCGAGCGAGCCTTTTCGGCCCGAGAGATCCTCGATACCCTCCAGACCCTATACCATGGACTCGGCCCCGTGGCCTCGCGGCTCATCATCGCCCTGGTCTTGCTGTGGGTGATCAGTGTAGGAGACGCTTGGTTCAGCCAGCGGGCTGCCCAGGGTGGACGTGGGGGAAAGCGCGACCAGGGACCCCGTTGAGCGGTTCGATATCTCCTTGGCGGAGGGCCTGGACCAGCTCCTCCATCGAGGCGACCCCCTTCTTGAACCTGGTGCAGCAGACCCCGACGTGGTAGAGCTCGTGGGCATCGCTCCCCCCGGTCATGGGGATCCCCAATATGCCGGCTGCCACCTTCACCTTCCTGCGCGCCTCTTCGTCATGCTCGGGGTGGTAGAGCTCCAAGGCGTCGAGCTGCAGCTCGTAGATCTCGTCGCCGGCCCCGTAATAGCTCACGCCCAGGCGAGAGGGCTTGTACGGATGGGCCGCCACCACCACCCCCCCCTCTGCATGGACCCGCTCTATCATCTCCTTGGCCGCCAGATTCGAACCGAGGCTGTAGTCCAGGCCAAAGACCAGGAAATCCCCTTGTCTCCTCCCCCTGTGAAAGCAGGTGACCTCCTGCCCTGCCAAGAGGAGCAGTCCTCGCTCCCCGGCCAGATCCACCAGCGGGGCCAGCTTCTCCCCCCGCCAGAGGATGCCATGTTCTGTCAGTACCACCCCGTCGAGGCCCACGTGGAGCACCCTGTCGATGAGGCCACGGGCCTCGATACTGCTGCAGCCGGAATAATGACGCGTGTGAACGTGAAGGTCGATGAGCATCTTGCGGTCGCCTCTCCAAGATCCGGATGATGAGAACAACCGGAGGTCTGATCCATCGAGTCTCTTGGCCCCCGAAGACGTCCCCTTGGGCCGATCCTTGACCTCGCTCACGGCTATCCTCTGCCTGGCGAACGGACCAAGGGCGAAGTCCACCAAGATGAAAAAAAGGGCGCGCGGCCCTGAGCTAGAGCTTCCAATCCGGTGGTGTCTGCCCGAGGGGACGGAGACATCCTTCGTCCGAGACCAAGGGGACCTCGAAGACCTCCTCGGCCCTGGTGCCCTCGGTCGACCCTGTCCCAGGGCGATTGGTCACGGGGGAGGTGCATTTGTCTTCGCTTCAAGTCTCCCCCTTGCCTGCGCCGAGCCGGGCGCGGCAGGCAAACCGCTCCAGGAGGCGCCACCACCCCGTGATCACTCGGTCCCAGGATATGGGAACCCCCCTGACCTGTCAAGCTTCCTCCAGGACTGGGACCAAGACTGGCTCATTGACAACTCGGCGGTTGCGCGGATAGGTTAGACTAGGTCAAGGCCGGTTGGACTGCTAGGAAAGGTGGGGACGCATGGTCACGATGGATCAGATCGTCGAGGCGCAGCGGTTGCTGGCACCTCATCTTCGACCGTCCCCCCTCATCCATTCCAATCATTTCTCCCAGCGTTTCGGGATGGAAGTCTTCTTGAAGCTGGAGAACTTGCAGGACACAGGGTCCTTCAAGGTGCGCGGGGCGCTACACCGTCTCCTGCGTCTCCCCGAGTCCATGAGAGACAAGGGGGTAGCGGCGGCCAGCGCTGGAAACCACGCCCAGGGTGTCGCCTGGGCCGCCAGGCAGACCGGGACATACGCCACCATCTTCATGCCACGCTCGGCCCCCATCGCCAAGCTCCTGGCCACGCGCTCTTACGGCGCACGGGTCATCCAGGTTGGCGATACCTATGATGAGGCGGCCCAAGAGGCACGGACCTGGAGCACGGGGCACGGATCGGTCCTGATCCCCGCCTTCGACGACCCTGACATAATAGCGGGTCAAGGGACCATAGGTCTCGAGATCCTCCAGCAGATCCCGGACGTCGACTCCGTGATCGTCCCGGTGGGAGGCGGGGGGTTGATCGCCGGCATGGCATCGGCGATCAAGGGGTCTCGGCCAGAAGTGGAGGTGTTGGGGATTCAGGCAGGGCACGCACCCGCGGTGGCCAGGTCTCTCGAAGCTGGACATCGCATCATATCGCTCCCTCGCCCTACCCTGGCAGACGGGATAGCGGTGGCAAGCCCAGGAGAGCTCCCCTTTTCCATGATCCAGCGGCTCGTGGATGGGGTCTTCACAGTGGAAGAGGGCACGATCGAGACCGCTGTCATAACGTTCCTGGAGAGAAAGCACCTAGTGGTGGAAGGGGCCGGGGCGACCCCGCTGGCCCTGACGGACGACAGTTTCGTCGGCATCAGCCTGCTGGATGGGGCCACAGTGGAGCTGTTCGGGCGGCGCGCGGGCGTGGTCTTCGTTGGCAGCAACGGCTACCTCACCTTCGATGAAGGAGAC
>CAZOXN010000205.1:0-5429 GCA_964583655.1 uncultured Desulfarculaceae bacterium
GCCGTGGTCGATGAAGAGTCGCCGCCCGATCCTGGCCCCTGGGTGGATCTCCACACCCGTCAGGAATCGGCTGACGTGAGAGAGGAACCGCGCCATCAGCTTGTGCCCGCGCATCCAGAGCCAGTGCGCTACTCGATGAAGCCAAACCGCGTGAAGCCCTGGATAGCACAGGATTACCTCCAGGACGGACCGAGCGGCCGGATCCCTGCGAAAGGCCGTGTGGATATCCTCTTTGATGGCCTCCAAGACCGAGAATTCGAACCGGATCCTCATAGGCCGACCTCAGCCCCCTCTTCCTGGAACAACCATGTGCTGAGATATCTCTCGCCCGTGTCAGGCAGGACGACCAGGATCATCTTTCCTCGCGACTCCGGTCTTCGGGCGACCTCGAGAGCCGCCCATGCCGCGGCTCCGCTGGATATCCCCACGAGGATCCCTTCTTCCCTCGCGAGACAACGCGCCATCCTTCCAGCGTCCTCGCTCCTGACTTGGATGATCTCATCGATCACGGTTGTGTCCAGGACCTCAGGGATGAAACCGGCCCCTATCCCTTGGATGCGGTGCGGGGCAGGTGAGCCTCCTGAGAGCACAGGGGACTCCGCAGGCTCCACGGCCACGGCCCGGAAAGAGGGTTTCCGGGCCTTCATCACCTGGGCGACGCCGGTGATGGTGCCCCCGGTGCCCACACCTGCCACCAGGACGTCAACCTGACCTTCGGTGTCCTCCCATATCTCCTCGGCCGTGGTCCTCCTGTGGACCTCCGGATTGGCGGGGTTCTTGAACTGCTGGGGAACGAAGTAACGAGTATCCTGGGAGGCAAGCTCCTGGGCCTTGCGAATGGCGCCGGGCATGCCCTCCGCCCCCGGGGTGAGTATGAGTTCAGCGCCGAGGGCCCGGAGAAGGGCCCTGCGTTCCAGGCTCATGGTATCCGGCATGGTCAGGAGCAATCGGTACCCCCTGGCAGCGCACACAAAGGCCAACGCCACCCCTGTGTTGCCGCTGGTGGGCTCCAGGATCACTGTGTCCGGCCCGATCTTCCCCTCCCTTTCCGCGGCATCCATCATGCTGAGGCCTATACGGTCTTTGACGCTGCCACAAGGGTTGAAGGACTCGATCTTGGCCACCACCTGGGCCTCCATCCCTTGGGCGATCCGACGCAGTCGGACCAAAGGGGTCCTGCCTATCGTTTCCGTTATGCTTTCGAAGATGCGCATCGAGCACCCCTTACGAACCTAGCAGGGTCTATCAGCTACGAGATGGCGGCGGGTGATGGGGCGTTGCCATGGCTTCTCCAACACCAGGCAGCCAAACCGCTCTCCCCATCGGTTCCACGGGCAATGCCCCCGATACCGCCACAGGGGCCAGCCCATCGTTCATGCTTGAATTATATTCTATAAGATTGGTATGAAATAAGACAAGGGGTTTTTCGTTGCCTTGTTCCTCGTTGTGTCCGCCTCGGGCGTATGGTAAATACGCTTGAGGTGGCAATGCGAGGAGTCGAAGCGCTGTTGTGGATACAATGGAGAGGGTGAAGATCGGTGGGGTCCTTCAAGGGAAGGGATTGGCGGCCATCTGGGTGACCGGCGTCCCGGATCGCCCAGGTGTGGCGGGAGAGATCTTCCGGGTCTTGTCAGTCCGAGGCATCAACGTGGAGTTCATCGTGCACTCCATGGACCAGAGGAATCAGGGACACGTTACCTTCTGCGTCGAGCGCAAGGACCTCGAAGAGTCCCTGTCCCTCCTGCAACGGCACAGGGAAGGGATCGGCTTCGGGGAGATCGCTTACAGGAGAGACGTTGGGCTCGTATCGGTCTTCGGACCACATTTTCGGGAACGGCGAGGGATAGCCAGCACCATGTTCGCCGCCCTCGGCAGGGCCAAGATCAACATCCTCGCCATAAGCACTTCGGTATCTACGGTTAGCTGCCTCGTGGCAGAGCAGGAGATCCCTGCGGCCATGGAGGCCCTGGCCCAGGTCTTCGAGATTCCCGGGGGGGGAACGGGTTCCAAAACTCCTACTGGTAGCGCTCCGGGTTGAGGCGCAACTCCTCCAAGAAGTCCTCCACGATCCTCTCTTGGTCGTAATCGGGCCGCCACCCCCATTCCTCGCGGGCCAAGGTATCGTCGAGCGGGAGGACCAGCCTGTCGATGATCTTCTGCTTCTCCTCGTCCACCTGGAAATCGATCCTGGCCCCGGGGATCCTCGCCCTCACCATCTCCACCAGTTCCTGAGCGCTGGCCGCCGGGCTGGGACCTGCCACCACGTAGTTCACCATCTGGATCCGTTCCTTGGGGGCATCCCCGAGCATCACCATGGCCCGTGCAGCATCCTTGAAGTACATGACCGGACAGCGAGTGTCAGGTCTAACGTACATCACATAGGGCCTTCCCTTGGCGCACTCCTCTATGACCCAGGCGTTGTACTGGACGATGCCCGGTGTCTTGACCCCCGGCCCAACTATGGATGGGTAGCGCACGCCCCTGTAGTCCAGCCCGTACTTGCGCCGATAGAAGAGTCCCATCAGCTCGGAGAAGACCTTGGTGCATCCGTAGAAGAGCTGAGGTCTCTGCAATGTGTAATCGTCGATCTTTCCCTCCCGGATGTCCAGACCGTATGTGGCGATGGTGCTCGAAAACAGGACCTTCTCCACATCGAAGAGCCTGGCCGCTTCCAGGACATGGAAGGTGCCCATGGCATTGGCGCGGAACGAGGCCTGGGGATCGGCATCCGACGGCACCGACAGCATCCCCCCCAGATGATATATCACCTTAGCCCTGCAGGCCTTGACCGCGCTCAAGACATGGCTGAAATTCCCGAGGTCCCCCCGGATCACCTGCACCTTCTCTGCCACATCCTGCAAGAGCTTGGTGGAGGGGTTGATGTCGAACGCAAAGACATCCTCCCCCCTGTCAAGCAGCAATCGAACCACCTCAGCCCCGATGAACCCGGTTCCGCCAGTTACCAATACCGCCATGTATCCCCCCTCTCACCCCTCAGGATACCGAACTCGATGGCAACATGCCTTGCCCGCGCTTGCTTTCGAGCCGACTCCGGGGCCCATGCCTACATGGGCAAGAAAAGATACACCAGGGCCACAAGGATGAACATCAGTAACGTGGCCAACAGGCAGTAACCCATAATGTTGCGCATCTCGGTGCCGGTCGCACCGAGGAGAGGCAATGCCCAAAAAGGTTGGATGGTGTTGGTGATCACCTCTCCCGCGGTGAATGCCATGACCACTCGGCTGAAATCCACCCCCAGCTTGTGGGCCGCCAGGATCATGACCGGCCCCTGCACCATCCATATCCCCCCTGAGGAGGGGATGAACATGTTTATGACACCTGAACTTATCATCGTGATCAGCGGATACCAGAAAGGCGTGGAGATGCTCACGAACCATCCTGCAACCGTCTTGAGCAGCCCCGTATATGCCATGATGCCGAAGATCCCCGCGTAGAAAGGAAACTGCATGATGATCCCGAAGGCCGACTGGGTGGCCATCTTGACGGACTCTATGAACCGGGCCAGGTTCTCGTGGAAGATCATCGCGAGGGCGATGAAGATGAAGTTGAACATGTTGAGGTCGAGCTGGACGAAGGATTTCTCCCTGAAATACAGGACTATGGCCGCGAGCGCCATGAGGCTCATGATGACCCAGAGGATCCGGCTCCAGTTGAGCCGATCGGCCAGATGCATCTCCTTGGGTTTCTCCACCTTGAATCTCATTATCGATTCGAGTCGATCCAGTTCCTCGGGCGCTATGCTCCTGGATCTCTCCGGCGCCGGGTGCATGAGATAGCAGACCAACGTCGCCAGAAGGGGGGTCAGGACGAGCCCCACCAGGCTAGCGCTGGCCCAGATGGTCTTGGTGAAGGGCATGGGAAGGAGCTTCTGCCCGATCTCCTTCTCTATGGTCGGGACCACATCCGCGGCCCAACCCCAACCCGGGCTATTGAGCAGCAGTGGTTCCGTTATGGAGATGGACCACGTCACCGTGGACATCTCCCCGATATATGCGCTGGCCACGAGGAGGGGCCAGTGGACCCCTTTCACCTTCCTCGCGGTGCCCAAGACCAGGAAGATCCCCCCCACCAGGCCCAGACCCCAATTGATCGCACCGAGGACCGCGCAGATGAGGCACACCCAAGCCACGGCCAAGGCAGGGGTCTTGGGGAGCCCTGCCACCGCATCGAGCACGAACCTCCCGGGCCTCGTTATGGCCAGGGAATAACCGAAGATGAGCAGCAGCACCATCTGCATGGAGAAGGCGAGGTAGGCCCAAAAGCCTTTGTACCAGGACTCAACGACCTTTATGGGCGTTGCCCCCATCACGAGCATGGCCAGTATGAACACAATCAGGGTGAGAAGTATGGCGAAGATGAACGAGTCCGGCATGACCTTTTCCATGGCGAAGTGGAGCTTCTCGGCGGTGTTCCTTATCGCGTTTCTCATGAGGAGCCCTCCTTTTTTTCTGAAAGTGCAGACCAGCCAACCCGTCACGCTTACCCTTCTCGATCATCTACATGGGGCACAGGCAGTCTCACCTCCCTTCGTTGGGTGCCTTCACCTCAATGCCCTTGCCAGTACAGGTCCTTGAGCCTCTTGAGGAACTCCTTGTCCCGCTTTTTCACTGCCTGGTCCAGCTCTGATCTGGAGAAGTCCACGGAGTAGTCGTAGAACCCCTTTCCGCTCTTTATTCCGTAATGACCTTCGGAGACCAGCCTCTTCAAGGCCCTGGGGGCCTCGGTGGAGCTCTGGATCTTGGGGATGAGGTTCTCGCAGACGCGCAGCCACAGGTCGAGCCCACCCAAGTCGGCCGTGAGCAACATCCCGATGCTGGCCAGGCGGAATCCTATGCTCCCCCTGATGGCCTTGTCGATGTCCGCGGCGCTTGCAACCCCCTTTTCGTACAAATCGAAGACCTCCCTGGCCATGGCTGCCTGGACGCGGTTGACCAAGAAACCGGGCAACTCCAGGCTGATCCTGACCGGAAGCTTTCGAATACGGGTCAGGAGGGCCACCGCGGTCTCCATGGTCTCGTCGCTGGTCTTCTGGCCCTTCACCACCTCGACGGTGGGGACAATGTGCGGGGGGTTGAACCAATGGGTGATGACCAGCCTTTCCTTCTTCAGGACCCGGGCCCCTATTTCCGTCATCGTCAGTGAGGAGGTATTGCTCGCCATGATCGCGGTTGGGGGACAGAGGGCCTCCACGCGCTGAAACAGCTCCTGTTTCAGCGAGAGGTCCTCCGGGGCCGCCTCCACTATGAAGTCGCTTCCCTCCACCGCTGTGCCCAGGTCCAGCGTGGTCGTGAGTGCCCCCATGGCTGAGGCCGCTTGCGCACCGGTGAGTAGGCCGACCTCCTGGAAGAGCCCCAGGTTTTCCTCGATGTGCGCCCGGGCAGTCTCGAGGATGGAGTCCTTGACGT
>CAZOXN010000206.1:0-5422 GCA_964583655.1 uncultured Desulfarculaceae bacterium
TGCATGACGAGACCCGAACCGACCCATGGGATCGTGGATTGCCTCCAAGGTGAAGCCTGGGGTGGCCTTCTCGACGTAGATGGCGCTCAGATGCCTGTAGGCCTTGCGGGCCTCGAGGGAGTCGCTCGTCTTGCAGTACACGCAGTAGAGGTTCCCGACTCCGCCCACGGTTATGAAACGCTTCTTGCCGTTTATCACATATTCGTCACCATCCAGGACGGCCGTGGTCTGGACCGCGGCGGCATCCGATCCCATGAACGGCTCGGTTATGGCTATGCAGGCAAAATTCTCGCCAGTGGCCAGCCCGGGGAGCCACCTCTTCTTCTGATCCTCGGTCCCAAATCTGACAATGGGAGAATAACCGTAAATGGTTGTCTCGTAGAAGTCGACGGCTATTGCGGCACCCCTGGCGATCTCCTCCAGGATGATACACATGCCTGTGGCGCCGTACTGCCTGCCCATGCCCCCATACTCCTCGGGAATGAGGACCCCGAACCATCCCCTCTTGCCCAGTTCTCCCATGAGCTCCCACGGGAATCGTTTCGTCCTCTCGATCTCCGGGATCAACGAGGCTATGAATCCGTCCGAGAACTCCGCTACCTCGTCAGCCAGTCTCCTCTGAGCCTCATTCCACCAGAAGTACTTCTCCATCATGTACATGGACTCGCCTCCTTCCAGGATGCCACTCCTCAGATCGGCCCACCTCGTGCCGCGGGCCGAACTCCCCCCCTTTTGGGGAGCTCAGATCATTTAAGCCAGAGTCATGCCAATCTCCCCGTTGAGAAAATCTTGAACCCAGACAGCGAGTTATGAACTTCATCACCATGACAGATGGGATAGGCAGGCGATATTTCGCTCCCAAGGAGCGAGATATCGCCTGCCACCTTGACACCTCCCATCCTCCGTGGTATGCCTCTGGCACCGGCAAGAGAGACCGGCTAGACGTATCGACAGTGCCACGACCATTCGGGGAGGTTTCCTTGGGGTCCTCGCGTTTGCTTCATTTCGTCTCACTCTTCGAAGGGGATTTCTCCGTCGACTGGTTGGTGCAGCTCACATCCCAGAAGGCCTCCCAGGTGTTGCTCCCACTGGAGGAAGGAATCGAGCAGGGGTGGCTGACCAGGAAGGGAGCGGGCCTCTTTCGATTCGCCGATCAGAGGAAACAGGCCAGATTGCGGGAAGAGCTGGACCAGGCAGAGAAGGCCCGACTCCACCGAGCCATAGTGGAGCTCCTGCTAATGGAACTCCCGGATGGTGACGAGAAAGCCATGGCCCTTGCACATCACCTCTTGCAGGTCAGCAATGACGTGAGCGGGTGTCGGTGGCTTATGAGGGCAGGAGACGCTCACCTCAAGGCCTACAGGAGGGAGGAGGCACTTAAATGCTACAGCAAGGCCATCGAAGACCTCCTTGGTATAGAGGGAGAGGAGGGCGACTCGATATTCGTGGATGCTGCCATTAGATACGCCAAGATCTCCACGGCCAGGCAGAATACCGAGAGGGTCATCACCATACTGAAGGAGGCCATGGAGCGGGCAAGGAAACTGAACAACAAGGCATTCCAATCCCTCTTGGAGATGCACATCGCCAAGAACGAATGGCTCCGCTCTCACTACTACGGTGCCTTGCGGCATTTCGAGGTGGGGTGGTCCATGGCCAATGAAATAGAGGACGCATCGTTGCTCCGCTCCGTTCAGTCCTTCGTCCCTCATTTCTTCTACTGGCAGGGTCGGTTCGGAGAGGCGGTTCGTATCTACGAGAAATCGGTCCCAGATGTCGAGAAGCATCCGTTGGGCAGGTTTTCTCTGCTGGCTGCGATTACGGTAGGAGTCTGCTATGCCCATATCGGCCAGGTCACACAGGGACTCGGGATGGTGGACGCCATCCGGACCCACTGCATGGAAAAGGGTGATCGGTTCTTGGCAGCCCATGCTGGAAATGCCATAGGGGCCATCATGCTGGAGGTTCGCCGAATCGAAGATGCCATCCGGTACCTGGAGTGGTCGCTGGAGGAGGCGAGCCAGGCCCGCAATGATTGGATCCTGTTCGTAGGGAGGTTGATGCTCGCTTTCGCGTACTTCCAGAGCGGGGAGAACCATCGGTCCGTGGCCTACCTCAGGGATTTCCTCAGGCAGGGCAGTCAGGTCCAGGTCACCGTTCAGCCGTACCCATATCTGATGGAGATCTGCTGGGCCATGGAGGACGGCGGATATCCGCACGTGGAGGGTCTGTGCCTTCGAAGGGAATTGATGCGCGTCATCAGGGGCAAGAACGTCTTCATGAAAGGCGTGGCTCACCGCTACTTGGCCCTCCAGAAGAGGCGTGACGGGCAACCTGCGGAAAGGATCCTGGCGTCCCTGAGGAGATCCCTGAGTTGCCTCGAGGAGTCCGGGCACCAGGTGGAGGAGGCCAAGACGAGGCTCGAACTGGCGCGCCAGTATCTCCTCCTTGGAGACGAGGAAAAGGCCAAAGAGGCAGGCCAGACAGCGGTGGAGGTCCTCTCCTCATTCAACGAGGTCCTCGTGCCGGGGGAACTGAGATGGCTCTCCAAGGAGCCTACTTCAGGGGAAAGCCTGTTGCGGGAGATCCTGAAACATGGACAGGAGATGGCCAGTATCAGAAACAACAGGGATCTGGTTCAACACATCATCTCCACCGTCAACAGGATCACCGGGGCCGAGAGAGGGGCCATCTTCCTGATCGAGAAGGGGGAGAACCCTTCCCATCGGCTCGCCATCAGGGCCTCCAAGAACCTGACTTCAGCGCACATAGAACATCCGAGCTTCAGGTCATCTATCGAGATGATCGAGGAAGTCGCCCGCACAGGCAAAGGCTGTATCTTGGGCATGGGTTCGGGAGGCGACTCCGGGGATCATCGTCGCGAGATGATCCGTTCCCGAATCTGTGTCCCAATGCTCTTCAACGACAGAGTGGTGGGCGTCCTGTACCATGACAACCGCCTTCTGAGCAGCGCCTTCAAGGAATCTGACCTGGAGCTCCTCTCTTATTTCGCGGCACAGGCCGCCATTGCCCTGGATAATGCGGCGGCTTACGAGGAGGTCCGCCGACTGAACAAGAAACTCAAGGAAGAAAAGCTCTATTACGAAGAGCAGCATCTCCAGAGCCTCCACTTCGAGGAAATGGTTGGGGAGAGCCCACTCATACTCGGTGTGCTGAAGCGTATAGAGCAAGTCGCCAAGACAGAGACAACGGTCCTGATCTCCGGGGAGACCGGAGTGGGAAAGGAGCTTGTGGCACGGGCCATTCACCGCCACAGTAACAGACGCGACAAGCCCTTTATCCGCGTCCACTGCAGTGCCTTGCCGGAGAGCCTGATCCCGAGCGAGCTCTTCGGTCACGAGAAGGGGGCCTTCACCGGGGCAGTGGGGCGTCGCATCGGGCGCTTCGAGCTGGCCGATGCAGGGACGCTGTTCTTGGACGAGATCGGAGACCTCCCCCTGGAGATCCAGGTACGCCTCCTGCGCGTGCTCCAGACCAAGGAGTTCGAACGAGTGGGAGGGATGGAGACCCTCCGATCCGATTTCCGGCTGGTGGCAGCCACGAACCGCGATCTAGAGACAGAGGTCAAGGCAGGGCGATTCAGGTCGGACCTCTTCTACAGGCTGAACGTCTTCCCCATACACGTTCCACCCCTGAGGGAAAGGAGGGAGGACATCCCTTTGCTGGCCGGGCACTTTCTGAGGATTCACGGAATGAAGACGGGCAAGGCATTTCACGGCATTCCCGAGGAAGAGATGAGGAAGCTCATGCAGTATGAGTGGCCGGGGAACGTAAGGGAGTTGGAGAACGTTATAGAGAGGGGGGTGATATTGAGCAGCGGGCCTTATTTTCGAGTCCCGGAGCTCGGGGCAGGGCATTCAGGGCCCGATGCATCGAAGGGACGTCTCACCCTTAGGGACCACGAGCGCCTCCACATCCTCCGCACCCTGCAGAGCACAGGTTGGAAGATAAGGGGACCGGGCGGCGCTGCAGAGATCCTGGACATCCACCCTTCGACCCTCAGGTCCCGGATGAAGAAACTGGGGCTGCAGCGATCAAGATCATGATGCCCTGGGGGGAGGGTCCACAAACAGCGGTCTCTCACACCTTCCACGGGATCAAGGACTTCATGGTGCGGCCGATCTCCTGAAGCCACGTCCTGGAATAGAGGTAGTTGACCATCATACCGCACGATTCCATTGCCCCCCGTGGAGACCGGTTGGCGGCGAAGTTGACGTTCTTGAGGCTCACGGTGGCCCCGTTCCCAAGGTGGAAGTTGGCCACAGGGTTCAAGGGCTTGCCCTCCCTGTCCTTCTCCTGGCTCAAATAGAAGTAAGTCATCTGTGTGAGGGGCTTCTTGAGCCACTCCAGGTATACGGGATCGGACATCCATTCCGGATCAGAAAGGATCCCCAGGAGCGCCTCCTGCACGTCCCCCGCCTGGCCGCCCGAGACCTCTGCGTAACGCCCCATGACGGCCTCTCTGGCCCTTTCCGAGAAATAGCCCTGGATGTGGTCCCTTTTCAGGGCGAAGGGCCCGTCGTCCCCTTGGAGGATGCGCCTCAGGAAACGCTCCCAGAGGCCGGGGATGGGGCTCAAGGTACAGAAGGTCGTGATCTCGGGGCAGTCCCTCTTCAAGGCATCCACCACCTGGAATATCATCACCTTGCCCAGCCCGAGGCCCGCCAGGCCGTTCTGGGTGTTGTTGATGGAGTAGAATATCGCCGTGTCCGGCGGACGGCCGGGCCCGGGCCCCTGTCCTGTCTCGCCTTCCTTGCGGATGATCTCGTGGATGGAACGGGCGATACCCTTGGTCAAGGCCACCTCGATGAAGACCACTGGCTCCTCGGGCATGGCCCTGTGGTAGAGGGCAAAACAGCGGCGGTCATGGCCCAGGCGCTCCCCCATCTCCTCCAGGCTGGCCATGGGGTGCACCATCTCGTGATCCTTCAGGAAGAGGATCTGACGGTAAGGGGACTCCTGGGTTATCTCCTGTAGGAACAGGAACCCGTGCTGAAACCAGGAATTGAACAGGTGGGCGATGTCCTCGTCCAATGGACCCAAATCCAGGGAGGCCTGGCGCTGGGCCGCCAGGACATCCGCCCTGAGGTCCAGGAGGAACTTCAATCCACCGGAGACGTTCAAGAACTTTCGAAAGATCCGAATCCTGGGAGACTCGGCCTTTCGTCTCAGGGAGCTCATCTGTCGGCTCCACTGAAGGGGATCCTGCACCTCCCCCTCCATGAGCAGGCGTAGCTCCCCCTCGATCTCCTGCCTTTGGGTCTCGAAGCGTCTTATGATCGTATCGAATAGGTGCGGCCTCTCCTCCCTTGGGAGGTCCTGATATCTCTGCTGAAATGCCCCCAGGATCTCCGATGGGGCGTCATCCCGGGTGTAGATCTCCCTGAGCAGGCCCAAGAGC
>CAZOXN010000207.1:0-5403 GCA_964583655.1 uncultured Desulfarculaceae bacterium
GGGGAGGAGTGGGGGGTGGCTGGATTGAGAAAGAAGAGATCGCGGCAGGGGGATGGCCCCATTGAATTCGAGCCCAAGGAGATGATCCTGAAAAGGGCCAGAGGGTACGTGGAGTCCGTGGAGACGTTCCTGGAGGGACGCGAGCAATCTGTGCCGCTCTTGTTGAAGGCATTGAGGCTGGGCCGAGGAGAGCTGAAGAGGGAGATCATGTTCCTGCTGGGTAGCTTCGCCAAGGAGGATGCGGCCTGGCCACTGTATGAGATCTTGACCGATCCATCCGAGGAGGAGCCCATCAGGAACCAAGCCGCGATTCAGTTGAGCGTCATCGGCCCTTTCCTGAAGGACCCGCAGGCCCTCTTGGACCGGTTGCTCGAGGACATGGAGAGCCCTGACCCGGATTTGAGGCTCCACGCCACCTTCGCCGCGGGGTGGAAGGGAAATGCACAGGCGGCCATACCGATCATCGAGCGTCTCTACGACAGCGACATCAGGGTCCAGCAAACGGCAGTCAGCGCCCTGGCGAACCTGGAAGACGACCGGATCTTGCACATGCTCCTGGAGAGACTGGAGCACGGCCCCTTGCCCCAGAAGCGCAGCATACTCATGAATCTCTGGCGCTTTCAGTCCAAGCGTGAAGAGGTGGTCCCCGTGTACCTGTCTTATCTCGATCATGAGGACCCGGACCTTCGACTCGAGGCCCTCGCCTTGTTGGGGAACGTGGCCAAGGCACGTGATCACCTGCCGGCGTACCGAAGATGCCTGCGGGATCGTGACGAGAGGATCCGGCTATTGGCCCTCAGGCGATTGGGAGAGGAATACGGAGAGGTCCTACGAGAGGTGAGGGGAGAGATCGAGGGCATGCTCCAGGACTCGGACATGTCTGTAAAGAGGGCAGCCCTGGAGATCCTCAAGAGGGCATAGGCCCTGGTGCGAGACGTCTCCTTACCCTCGCCAGCACCCCGAATGCCCTGACCGCGTCCTCGGGGGTGAAGAAGCACGGTATGCCGTTGCGCCCCATTTCCTCGACGATCCCCTTGGTCTGCCGGTTCTCGGTGAGGGATCCGACCATGACCGCCAGGACTGGTTTGTCCTGACCGAGGACGATCTGCGCTATGGATTCGATCCCTCGGAGTGGTGACAAGGCCCCGAAGATGAGGATCACCCCGTCTACCGACTCGTCTTCGAGCACGATGCGAAGGGCCGAGGAGACCAGCTCAGGGTCGGTGGCGGCCATCCCGGTGAGGTCAACCGGATTTCTCGTGGATGCGATCCTCGGAAGGACCCCCTTGAGCCTCTCCGATGTCTCCCGACCGAAGTCGAACATCTCTAGCCCTGCCTCCAAGGCAGCGTCGGTGGCGGCCACGCCAGGGGCCCCTGGCCCGGTGATGACTGCCAGGCGTTTGCCCTTGGGATAACGTCCTGCCGACAAGGCCACGGTCCAGTCAACGAACTCCTGGTAAGACCGGGCCTCCACCACCCCTAGCTGGGCCAAGACTCCCTTCATGACTAGATCGCTCCCGGCAAGGGCGCCTGTGTGAGAGCAGGCCGCCAGCTTCCCCCTTGCGGTGCGGCCGGTTCGGAACAAGACCACGGGTTTTTGAAGGGGATCCCCCCCAAGCAACTGCATGAAACGAGACGGCCTCTTGATCTGCTCGACGTACACAGCGATCACGGAGGTGGCAGGGTGACTCAAGGCGTAGTGCAGGTAATCGCACAGGTCCAGATCCGCCTCGTTCCCGGAGGAGATGAGGATGGAGAGGCCAAGGCCACGTTCGCGACAACGGAAATGGATGGTCTCGCACATGGAGCCGCTTTGGGAAATGACGGCGATACCCCCGGGAGGCGAACCTCCCATCTCCCGGGAAAACGTTGCGTTTAGGGATACCATTGTGTTCATGAGCCCCATGCTGTTGGGCCCCACCACCCTTAGGCCATGGCCCCGTGCCGCCTCCACCAGCATATACTGGGCCCTCTTTCCCTCTTCGTCGACCTCTGCGAACCCACCTGCAGTGACGACGACCCCCGCCATCCCGAGCCCGCGGCAATCCTTGAGGGCAGGGATGACGGCCTCAGAAGGGATGGCCAGGATCCCCAGGTCCACCAGACCGGATAGGGCCCTGAGGTCTTCTTGAACGCGAAGCCCCAGGATCTCCCCGCCCTTTGGGTTGACCGGGAAGATCTCGCCCCGAAAGCCGGCCTTGAGGAGAGACTCCAGGAACCAATATCCGAGGCTGTTCACCCTTGAGGAGGCCCCGATCACTGCCACCCCACGAGGGTTTAGTATCCTGTGCAAGGCGTCAATGGATCGATGGGAGGGGTCGGTCTGCATCGTGCCAAGGGCGTCGACCAGTATTCGAAGCTCAGGCCCATGGTGAATCCCCACTGCGCGCGTTGTCAAGTCCTCCAGAGACGGTATTGCGTTTTCCCAAAGGATCGAGTATAGAAGTGGCCCCATGAGTCACATCGCGGCCATAGGATTCGATCTCTTCGACACGTTGGTGACCCTCGGCCCTCAGACTCTCCAAGAGGCCATGGGAATACTGATCCAAAGCCTTCGGCAGGGCGGTCTGCGAGTCGACGCGGAGCAGTTCCGGAAGGCTTACAGGGAGGCCGCTACGCGGTTCCTGGAGCGGGCCAGGCTGAGCGGCATCGAGACGCACAACCGGTTCTGGATAAGGGATGCCCTTCGGGGCCTGGGGGAGGAGGTGACGGAGGAGGATCCTCGCATAGAGCGGGGCGTCGAGGCCTATTTCGCGGCCTTCTATTCCAACTGTCGCTTGATCCCCGGTACCCTGGAGATGCTCGAGACCCTGAAGGCCAGGTATCGTCTGGGACTGCTCTCCAACCTCACTCATGCCCCCGCGGGGAGGGAGATCCTGGGGCGACTGGGATTGAGGCCTTTCTTCGACGTGGTCCTTATATCCGGAGAGCTGGGCTACAGAAAGCCCCATCCTTTGGCCTTCGAGAGGCTCGTGGCATCCCTAGGGGTCGCCAGAGAGGAGATGCTCTACGTGGGCGACGACCCGGACTCCGACGTAAGCGGTGCCATGAAGGCCGGTATCAGACCTGTCTGGACCACCTACACCAGGGACCACGACGTACGCTTCGTCGCGGGCCTGGTGTCCGGAGACGGCCATCCGCCTGGGGCCACGGTGCCGAGGATCTCCGAGTGGGCCGATCTGTTTCGTCTCCTGCAGGGCCATGGAGGCCCGAGCGGGTAAGTGGTAGCTCGTGGGGTCGGGGTGTCATAGGGCCTTCCTTTGGCCCCAGTCCATCCACTTCCCTATGGCCCTGGCCGCGGCCAAGAAGGAGTAGTACACAGGGAGCCCCGCCTCGACGCATCTCTCTATCACCGGGAAGACCTCCTCCTTGATGCGGGGCGAAACGATGAACTCGGTGACGATGGCCATGGGCTTGGAGATGAGCCTGCTCGCCTGTATCAGGCCTTCCGTCATCTGGAGCATGGGCCGCGTCTGGCTCGGGGGAGACAGGCCCAGTCTGAGAAACCCCACCACAAGATGGATCTGATCCCATGCGGCCACTAGTCGGACGGTGCGGATCAGGTCCTCGGGGCCGCCGATGCCCTGGCCGTAATCGATGGGGTTCCTCAGTATGTTTCCGGCGGCGGGTGTGAACCCCCGGATCGCTCCTCTTATGTCCTCGGGGAGGCTGGGGACCGAGAAGCCTTGGGCCTCGAATGCATCGGCGATCAACACACTGGAGCCTCCCCCTATCCCGATGAGGCCCACATTCTTGCCTGTGGCCGGCCTCATGAACTGGAGGGTCACCAGGACGTCTGCCATTTCGTCCAGGGAGCGCACGCTGATGATCCCCATCTGCCTGCACAGGGAATCCCATGTGGCCTCTGAACCAGCAAGGGCGCCGGTATGGCCTGCTGCCGCGCGGCTCCCCCCTTGGGTGACCCCTCCCTTCAGCAAGACGAGCGGCTTTTCCCTGGGCACACTCTCCACGGCCTTGAGAAATCGCCCTCCGTCCTTCACCCCCTCGATGTACATGGAGATGATGCTCGTGTCCGGATCCGTGGCGAAGTATCGGAGGAAATCGCTCTCGTCCAGGTCGCACGCGTTGCCGTAACTGACGGCCTTGCTGAAACGAACCCCCCTCCACTTGGCCTGCCTCACCAGGTTGTTGACATTCCCCCCGCTCTGGCTGAGGAAGGAAACAGGGCCAGCCTCCTGCGGGAAATCCGCATCGAAGCTCAGTCGACTCTTGGGACAATAGACGCCCATGCAGTTGGGGCCCAAGACCCTTACGCCCGTCTCCCTGACGGCCTGGCGCAATTCAGCCTCCAGCTCGCCCCCCTGTTCCTCCCCTGTCTCGGAGAATCCTGCGGTACAAAAGTGCACGCACCTCACACCCTTGGCCCCACATTGCCGGACTAGGCCGGGTGCCACACGGGCCGGCACAGTCCCTATCACGTAATCCACCGGGCCTGGGAGATCCGTGAGGCTCGGGTATACCTTCAGGCCCTTTATCTCCCCACCCTTGGGGTTCACGAGGTAGATCGGCTTCTGGAACCCCGAGGCCAGCAGTGCGTCAAGAAAGGTCCTGGTCCAGTGTTGGGGCTCCGACAAGGTGATCCCCACCAGTGCCACTGATCGGGGGTCGAAGATGGGATCGAGGTCGTGGTCTGGGAACAGCATTTGATACCTTCATCCTCTCTCTGCCTTGGAATACAGGGTTCAACTCCAGCCCTGGCCATGCTTCAACTCAGAGATGCTAACAGGCCGGGAGAGTATGGTCAACGACATGAAGGCCTGCTCTTTAGAGGGCGTTGTCCCCGTGCCCCTCGGGGGTTAGAATGTATTCGGCCCGGCAGGACCGAATGGCAGACGCAAAGGCTGGCGGTGAAGATCCGTCGAGGGAATCCGAGGATCGGCCTGCCAGTGTCCTCGGGTGGAGTGGCAGAGGCCCTGCCGAGAGGGGCTCACTGAGGCCCTCGGGACCGGCCAAGACCCTGATGAGGGACCCAGATGCTTGGTATTTCCACATGCTGGTGGCAAGACAGAGTGGGCGGGGCAGACGATATCCTCTCCCATGCCCAGGCCCTGGGTTTCACCGGCATAGAGCTGGACTACAGGATGACTCGGCCAGCCTACGAGCGGATGAAGCCGGCTTTGAGGCGATCCCTTCCCGTGCTGAGCGTTCACAATATCTTCCCAGTGCCTGAGGAGCTTGGCATAGAGCCTGGGATAGCAGACCATTTCCTCCTCTCCTCCCTGGATCCGGATGAACGCGGTTTGGCTGTCAGGTATGGGGTTCGCACCATTCAGGAGGCCCCCGAGGTGGAGGCCAAGGCCGTGGTATTTCATCTGGGGAGGGTGGATGTGGAGTACCCGCCGCCGCGGCTCAGGGGCTTCTACGAGTCCGGCAAGGGGATGG
>CAZOXN010000208.1:0-5357 GCA_964583655.1 uncultured Desulfarculaceae bacterium
GGCTCTACGATGCAGCGGGGGTCTCCTCCCGCATATCCAGGCGGGATCTTGTGGGCATAAAGGTGCACGTGGGGGAGAAGGGCAATATCACCCACGTGAAGCCGGAACTCGTTAAGGAACTGGTCCAGAAGGTCAAGACCTCAAGGGCCTTTCCCTTTATCACCGAGACCTGCACCCTGTACATGGGCCAGAGGGAGAACGCGGTCAAACACATACTGCTGGCCCACGGGCACGGATTCTCCATCCAGCGCACAGGGGCCCCGTTCATCATGGCAGATGGCTTGGTGGGGACTTCCGAGGTAGAGGTGGAGATCTCAGGGGAGCTGAGCCACACGGTGAAGGTGGCCAAAGAAGCGGTGACAGCGGACGCCCTTCTGGTGGTCTCCCATGCCACCGGCCACATGGGGACCGGCTTCGGTGCCTCCATCAAGAACGTGGGCATGGGCCTCGCCTCCCGGATGGGGAAGATGCGTCAACACTCCTCCATAAGGCCTCAGGTGATAGCGGAGCGGTGTCAGCTCTGCAAGAAGTGTCAGCGCTGGTGCCCCCAGAGGGCCATCGAGGAGAGGGAAGGGGTCTCTTTCATAATCCTGGAGAAATGCATAGGCTGTGGGGAATGCCTGGCCGTGTGTCGTTTCGACGCCATAAGATACGACTTCCGCAAGGAGTCGGCCACTCTCCAAAAGAGCATGGCAGAGCACGCCTTGGGGGTGATCAAGGACAAGCGCAACAAGTGCTTCTTCTTCAACGTGCTCTTGGACATGACCAAGGACTGCGACTGCCTCCACACACCGCAGGAGAAGGTCATGCCGGACATCGGTATCCTGGGCTCGGAAGACCCTGTAGCCGTGGACATGGCCACCCTGGAGATCACCAGGGAGAGAGCTGGCTCGGATATCTCCCGACTCTCGTACCCCGCGCTCGACCCAATGGTGCAGATCCTGCATGCTGAGAGACTAGGTCTGGGGACCAGTCGCTACACCCTGGAGCGAGTCTCAGTGGGAAAGAGGATCGCTGCCCGCAGCCGGGGGAGAACAGGGCGGTGAGGCCCGGCCGAACAGGGATCACTCCTTGCGGGAGAGCGAGGCCTATTCCTTCCAATCCATTCCAGCCTTCTTCTCCCAGCCGGACTCGAATCTCTGGTCGAAGAAGCCCTTGAGCTTCTCCATCAGGCGCTTCCACCCAGGCAGGTATTCGTGGGTCAAGACGTCCTCCAGGAAAGGGACGATCTCCCCCAGCTTCTCTTTGGGGAGGTAGGCCCTGGCACCCATCTCGAAGGAGCGTTTGAGGGCCTCGGGGGACAGCGCATGGGCGGTGAGCATGGCCACCGGGAAGTTCCGGCCCAAGGCCCTCTCCAGGAGATCGAATCCTCGGACACCCATGATGTCGAGGATGACCAGGTCGTAGGTCCAGCCTGAGAGCATCTCGGCGGCGGTCTCGAAGGTCGTGGCCTTGTCCACCGCGCAGCTCGGGCAGGAGTCCTTGATCTCCTCCTCCAGGACCATCAAGACATCGGGTTCGTCGTCCACAGCCAGGATCCTCTTCTCGTCCAGGACAGAACTCCTCATCGCCCCCTCCTTTCCGCCTTCGGATGGAAGGGGAGGGATCCTAACCGTGAAACGGCTCCCCCTCCCCTCCGTGCTCACCACCACTATGTCCCCGCCCATGGCCTGCACCAAGGCCTTGACTCCAGCGAGACCCAGGCCCAACCCTGGGACCTCAGGGCGTCCCTTTCCTGCCAGTCGAACGAACCGGTCGAAGATGGCATCCACGTCCCCCTTGAGTATGCCCAATCCGTCGTCCTCTACCGAGAAGAAGAGGTCCCTCTTGCCGGTCACTGAGACCTTCACCAGACTCCTTCGGAACTTGAGGCCATTGCTCAGCAGGTTCCTCATCACCTGCCTCACCTTGCGCCAGTCGTGGAAGAAGGGATCCCTCGCATACCTTCCAGTCACCTCGACCAGGAATCCGTGGGCCTCGATCGCCCTTTGAAATTCATCCCACCCCGGGGCCCGTCTGAGGTCCTGCAGCCCGGTGATCCCCGCATCCTCCAACACATCCAAGAATGCCTCCCTGATGGCCTGTTCCACGGGGAAGGGGGCGGCTTGGAACACGCCTCCCTCTGATCTTGCGATCTCCAACATCTCCTGCAATAGGGTCTGCGCCTTGCGGCTGTTCCTCAGTATGCGCTCCAGGCCCTTTCTCTGGCGGTCGGCCAGGGGTCCGTAAAGCTCTTCCTTCTTGAGCAGGTTGGTGACGGTGGACGAGATAACGGAGAGAGGTCCCGTGAGGTCATGGATGATGAGATCGATGAGTTGTTCCCTGCTCCCCATGATTCCTCGCGTGTTCAAGGTTCCTGGTTCGGAGAGGAAGGGGCCTGCGACGGGTCGCCAGCATGGCCTCCATCGGGAGAGGCCGGAAGGGAAACCCGGAAGGCGCTGCCCCCTGAGGCCAGACAGTCCTCAGCCCCCCTGCAATGGGGGCACTCCGAGATCCTCCCCGGGCACTGATCGCTCCCCGATGGGATGTGCACGCACCGCGTGCTCTCCATGCCCAGGTGGAACCCGAAGCGTTGCGCATAGGTCTTCATCAACATGAGCTCAAGGCCCTTGCCCCCGGCGTTGAAGTCATAAGGCCTTTTCGAGCAGTACTGCTCGACGTCCTGGATCGGGAAGAGTCCGTCGAACACGTAGCCCTTGTTCTCCTCGAGGATGCCCACCCCGTAGTCGCGGACCTCGACGACGACCCTCCCGTCTCGGACCTCCGTCTTGACATCTATCCTCCCCTGGTCTGGCGTATTCTCCACAGCGTTCTTCAGGAGCCCGTCCAGCACCTCCTCCAGGATCTCTGGCCTCGCCAAGGCGTGCAGGTCAGCCCGTCCCGTCACACGGATATGAACTTGCCGATGCCCGGCCCTTTGCCTCGCCCTATCCGCTGCCCTCTCCATGCAGGGTAGCACCGCTACAGACTCCAGCGTGACGGCCGATGGGATCTTCTCATGGGAGGATCTGAGGATGGCCTCGGTCTCCCGCTGAAGCTCCAAGAGCCTCTCCATATGCCTGTCCAGGGTCTCGAACAAGCCGGTTGAATCCAAGCCGATGGCCTGATCCTGAAGCCTTCTCCTCAGCACACGGAGGGTGCCATGGATGACGGCCAAAGGGGTCCGAAGCTCGTGGGAGAGGTGATGGAGGGCCTTGTCCTTGGCGCGGTTCAGTCGTCTGAGCTCCTCCCTGGACCTTTCGAGGGCCTCCATGCGCGCCTTCTGCAGTTGTGCCATCTCGATGAATACCGAGGCATGGTTGCCGAAGATCTCCAAGAAGGCCTCGTCCTCCTTCGTGAACACCCCCTCCTTCCTGTTGAGGAGCTGAATCACCCCTAAGACCTGACCGTCGCGGTTGCACATGGGCATACACAGGACGCTCTTGGTCCTGTATCCCGTCTGTCGGTCCACATCCCTGTTGAACCGAGGGTCCTGGTACGCGTCCTCCAGGTTGATGGGCTCGGCTGTCCTGAAGCAGTGCCCGGCCAGGCCTGTGTAAGACGGGATTCGTATTACTTGGCCATCCAGGCCCAAGGCCACCCGGGACCAGAGTTCGTCGGTGACGGGGTCGTGAAGGAAGAGGCTGCACCGGTCTGCCTCGAGGACCTCGGCGGCCTTTTCGGCGATCTGCAGGAGCATAGCGTCTATCTGGAGGTCTAGACCGATGAGGTGGCCCAGCTCCAACAAGGACTGGAGCTTGCGTATCTTGTCCTGAAGGGCATGTTCGCGGGTACGATCCTCTGCCCTGCGAAGGGTCTTCCTGCGGTCACCCACCCGCCTTTCGTTGCATCTGGAGGAGCCTTGAGGGGGTTTTTCTTGGCTCATGCCCTTCGGCCCATATCCAGAATCGTCGAGGACCACTCAGAAGCCCAGTGGCGAGGGCCTTTTTACAAGTCAAGAGACGAGACCGGAATCCAGTGAGAGATTCCTTAACACGCCTGCACGTACCTTGTCAAGGAGGGCCGCAAGAGGATGGTAGTCGGTCAGCGTTGCGTTGGGGATCCTGTTTCACCGAGCCCGGCGCCTCGCGGGAAGAGTAATCTGCCACCCGTCGGGAACAAGGAGGAAAGGGAAGGCCCTTGAGGGCCGGGGAGGAACGAGCATTTCCCCCCTGTCCCGTGGTAGAGCGGGACAGGGGGGAATCGCGCTTTGGGACCCTTTTGTCTTTGATCTGGAAGCCAAGGGCGTTGTGGATAGCCACATGCGTGGGTCTGGTCTCCTCGAGGCTGCCCCGGGGGTTAGGATTGAAACATGGTCGATGCCTTCAGGAAATACCTGGCCGGCAAGGCAGTGGTCAGGGAGAAGTATGTTCGGTGAGCCAGACTTCAGGGAGGAGCCCAGGGCCGGGGCCAGGCCAGGGAATCCGGCCGTCGTGAGGATCTTCGGCCAGGAGGGGGGAAATCCGGGACGAGTTCACGGCCTACCCGCCCCCCATGGCCCACGGGGTCACACCAGCCGCTGCGAACAAGATCCAGGGGTGGGGTGTCAGGGGGCCTTGGTGAGGAAGGAGTGGGTCAGGACCAGCCCGATGATGGTCTTGGCGTCCTGAATCTCGCCCGTGCGGATCATCTCCAGGGCCTGGGCCAGCGGGACCGGCCTTACTGTCAGGACCTCGTCATGGTCCAGGTCTTGAGAGGCCCTCTTGAGGCCCGTGGCCAGGAACATGTGGATCCGTTCGTCCGAATACCCAGGCACGGGGACGATCTCGCCCAACTTCTGCAGCGTCCCCGGCTCGTATCCCGTCTCTTCCGCGCACTCCCTCTTGGCGCACGACCTAGGGGATTCACCCGGGGAGAAGGTCCCTGCTGGGATCTCCCAGATGACCGAACCCACGGCATGGCGATACTGGGTTATCATGATCACAGTCGAGTCATCCAGGAGCGGCACCACAGCGGCCGCCCCTGGGTGACGGATCACCTCCAGTTGCGCTGTCACGCCGTTGGGGAGGCTGACGGTCTCCTGCAGGAGCGTGAAGACCTTTCCGCGGTGGATCTCCTTGGTCAGCCTTACAACCACATCTGGCGAGGACGGTGTCATTTGCCCATTCCTGTTGCTTTGGCTATTCATCGCTCCCGGGGTCTGGGATTACTCGACAAAGGCCCGAGGCTTTCTACTTGCGCCAGAAACCTGGGAAGAGCATGATCATCACGGTGTAGATCTCCAGCCTTCCGGCGAGCATGCAGAAGATGAGCACGATCTTCCCGACCACGGGGATATCCCCGTAGTGGGCGGTTGGCCCCACAGCGGCCAAACCGGGGCCGATGTTGCCAAGGGTCGCGGCCACTGAGGAGACGCTAGTTATCATGTCAATTCCCTG
>CAZOXN010000209.1:0-5327 GCA_964583655.1 uncultured Desulfarculaceae bacterium
GCCAAGTCCCTCCAAAGAGGATTGAAAGGCCTGGGCGGTCCCCTGGAAGCCACCGGTGATGGTGGGAGGCAGGATGCTTCGGCCCAGCCTCTGGATCTCGGCCACCGCATCCCCCAGTGACACACCCGGCCTCAGGTCGAAGGAGATGGTCACGGACGGGAGCTGGCCCGAATGGTTGACGCTCATGGGCCCCACGGCCTCGGCGAATCTCGCCACAGCGCTCAAAGGTACGAGCTGTCCGCTGGATGAGCGCACGTACAGCCTGGATAGGGCTGCAGGGTCTCTTTGGTACTCGGGCAGGAGCTCCGTGATGACCTTGTAGTCATTGTTGGGTGCGTAAATGGTCGAGACCTGTCTGGAACCGTACGCGGTGTACAGGGCGTCTTCCACTTGCTCGGCTGTCACACCCAGGGCCGAGGCCCTGTCGCGGTCGAGAAGGACCCTGACCTCCGGGTTCTTGATGAGGAGGTCTGTGGATACATCCTGAAGCAGAGGCAGGGCCCGCATCCTTTCCTCCATGACCGGGGCAAAACGGTAGAGATCCTCTGTGTCCGGGCCCTGGAGGGTGTATTGGTACTGGCTCTTGGTGAACCGGCCTCCGATGCGGATCATGGGAGGGTTCTGCAGGAAGACCCTCATACCCGTCACCGAGGAGAGCCTCCGCCTCAGGCCCTGGATCGCCTCGTCCGCGGAGAGCTTGCGCTCGGACCTAGGTTTGAGTCTCCCGAAGATGGTCCCTTGATTGCTCCCTATGAACCCGCCCCTGGCCCCGGCGCTGGACATGAACACGTCCACATTTGGGTCCTGCCTCACCAAGGCCGCCACCGCCTTCTGGTGCTGGACTAGGGCATCGAAGGATATCCCCTCGATGGCCTCTGTAGTGCCTACGAACTGCCCGGTGTCCTCGCTGGGGATGAACCCCTTGGGCATATCGATGAAGAGATAGACCGTGCCCGCGAGGACCAGCCCCGTGAAGACCATGGTCCCCGGGCGGTGGGCGAGGAACCATTTCAGGGAGCGACCGTACGCCCCGAGCATCGCCTGGAAGCCGCGCTCAAAGGAAGTGTAGAGGCGGCCATGGCGGGAGGCCCCAGGCGGTCTCAAGAAGCGGCTGCAGAGCATGGGGGATAACGAGAGGGAGATGAAGCCTGATATGAGCACGGCCACCCCTATGACCACGGCGAACTCGTGGAAGAGCCGTCCCACGATCCCGCCCATGAACAAGACCGGGATGAAGACCGCGGCCAGGGAGAGTGTCATGGAGACTATGGTGAAACCTATCTCCTTGGCCCCCTTGAAGGCCGCCTCCATGGGGCTCTCGCCCATCTCCATGTGACGGACGATGTTCTCCAGCATCACTATGGCATCGTCCACCACGAAACCGAGGGAAAGGGTGAGGGCCATGAGGGATAGGTTGTCGAGGCTGAACCCCAGGAGGTACATGACCGTGAAGGTCCCCACGATGGACATGGGCATGGCCAGGCTGGGGATGACCGTGGCCGAAAGGTTCCGAAGGAAGAGGAAGATCACCAGGACGACCATGCAGAGGGCGAGCAGGAGGGTCAGCTTCACATCGTCGACCGACTCCCGTATGGATTCGGACCGGTCGTACATGACGTGCATGGAGACCGAGGCCGGAAGCTGCGCACGGAAGGTCGGTATGAGCTCCCGCACCGCCCTGGCCACCTCCACCGTGTTGGTCCCCGGTTGCTTCTGGACCGCCAGGATGATCGCCCGCTCGTCTATGAACCAGGCGGCCGTCTTGTCGTTCTCCACGCTGTCGATGACCCTGCCCAGCTCCTCCAGCCGCACGGGTTTGCCAGCCCTGTACGCCACAATGATCGGGCGATACTCGGCCGCCTCGTTGAGCTGGCCCGCGGCCTGCACGGTGAAGGCCTTCTGATGGCCGTAAAGGGTCCCGGTGGGGAGGTTGACGTTGGCCCGGCTCACGGCCCTGGAGACCTCGTCGATCCCTATCCCCCTGGCCGCCAGGGCATTGGGGTCGAGCTGGATCCGGACCGCGTATTTCTGCGAGCCGTAGACCAGGACCTGGGCCACCCCGCTCACGGTAGAGATCCTCTGGGCGATGATGGTCTCGCCGTACTCGTCCAGGGCGTAGAGGGGGAGCGTTGGAGAGGTCAAGGCGAGGAACAGGATGGGTTGATCCGCTGGATTCACCTTACGGTAAAAGGGCGGAAAGGGCATGTCAGGCGGGAGCTGGCGCGAGGCAGAGGCTATGGCCGCCTGCACGTCCTGGGCCGCCGCGTCTATGTCCCTGTCGAGGGCGAACTGCAGCGTTATCACGGTGGCGCCCTGAACGCTACTCGAGGTCATGGAGTCAATCCCCGCGACGGTGGAGAACTGGCGTTCCAGGGGGGTGGCCACCGACGAGGCCATGGTCTCGGGACTCGCCCCAGGGAGGCTTGCGTTGACCTGCAAGGTCGGGAAGTCCACATTGGGGAGGTCGCTCACGGGCAGGAGCCGGTAGGACATGATGCCGAAGACGAGGATCCCGGCCATGACCAGGGTGGTCATGACCGGTCTTCGGATGAAAGGATCGCAGATGTTCATGAGGCAGGCCCCTGGGCCTTCTCGTTGCCCTTGATCTCCACACGCGCCCCGGTGAAGAGCCTCAGTTGCCCGTCGGTCACCACCAGATCCCCGGGTTCCAGACCCTTCTCTATGAGGGTCTCGCCATCGACGGTCCGGCCGACCTCCACGGCCCGCTGCTCCACCGTGAGGTCCTCCCTGACCAGGAACACGTATGGGCCCTTCTGCCCTGTCTGCACCGCCTGGGATGGGACGACCGAGGCGTCCCTCTGGAAGGTGAGCAGCAAGGCCACATCCACGAACTGGCCGGGCCACAGGGACTTGTCCTGGTTGGAAAACGTGGCCTTCAGAAGGATGGTCCCGGTGGCCATGTCCACCGAATTCTCCATGAAGGTCAGCTCACCCTCCAAGGGGGGTGCGTTGCCGTCCCTAGGGGACGCCTTCACCTTCAATGGCCCAGAGGCCCAGTGGCGTCTTATCTCTCCCATGTAATGCTCCGGGACCGAGAAGGCCACGTATATGGGCTGGATCTGGCGGATCACCACCATGGACTTGTTGTCGTCATTGGCCTTGATGAGATTGCCAGGATGCGCCAGGAGGGAACCGGTGCGGCCCGAGATAGGGGCGTAGATGGAACAATAGCTGAGCTGCAGACGGGCGCTCTCCACCGCGGCCTCGTCCGCCTTCACCGCTGCCTCGAGGGAGGCGAGGTTGGCGCGGACCTGATCGTACTGCTCCTGGCTCACCACCTGCTTCTGGATCAGGGAGGAGTACCTGCGGGCATCCTCCTCGGCCTTCTTGGCCAGGGCCAAGTCCTTGGCCAATCTCGCCTTGGCCTCGGCCAGGGCGGCCTCGTAGGGCCTCGGGTCTATCCTGAAGAGCAGGTCTCCTTTGTTGACGTCCTGCCCCTCCTTGAAAAAGGCTTGCATGAGCTCCCCGCCCACCCTCGCCTTGACGGCCACCGTGGAATAGGCCTCCACGTTCCCAATGCCGGTGAGCTGAACCGGGATGGTCTTCTGTGCCACCCTGGCAACGGAGACCGGCACAGGGGGCGGCGTCCTGGGCGCCTCGGTCTTCCCTTCGGGGCACCCCGAAAGCCCCGTCAGGCCCGCCAAGGCCAGGAGGGCCAGCAGCGGCCTCCTCCCTCCCGGCCACGAGAAGCAGTACGGAAGGCGATCGCCCGGATTCCAACAGCGCTTTATCAGATGAAACCTCTTCATGACCTCGGCCCCGAGGATCGAGCTGACCGGGAGGGTCTATCGATGTCGCTGCACATATTCTACTCCAAGAGTTCCCACAATGGAAAACCATGAGCCGAGCCATGCCTCGGTCTCATGCTGCCTCCGTGCAAGCGGGTCATCGCCCCGCGGGTTCCAGTCCCATGTACCATCATTTACCGACACGGCAGGAGGCACCGAACGCCCCTTGGATCACTTGGGTATCCATCTACGCGCCGACCGCAGGAACAGGAAGGCAGGCAGGGCCATGAGGAAGGTGAGGCCGAAATAAGATGCGTACCCCATGCCCTCGGCAGCCCAGCCGCTCAGGGCCCCGGAGGCGGACCTGGCCAGGCCGAACAGGGCTGAAAGGAGGGCATACTGGGTGGCGGCCCACCGCGTGTTGCATATGCTCATGAGGAAGGCCAGGAAGGCCGCTGTCCCGAGGCCGCCGCAGAAGGACTCGATCATGGAGCCAGCGTAGACCCCAGGGTGCCCGGTCTGCGGCAACATGGCCACCAAGGCGTACCCCAGGTTGCTCATGGCCTGCCAGATCCCCATGAACCACAGGCCGTGGAAGATCCCGAAGCGGCTCGTGAAGGCCCCCCCCACCAGGGCGCCGGTTATCCCGGCCAGGATACCTCCGGTGCCGGTTATGAACCCGATCTCCGAGGGGGCGAGACCCCTGTCCACCCAGAAAGGCCGAACCATTGGGCCCATGGCCATATCGCCGAGCTTGTAGAGGAGGATGAAGAGGATCACCTTCCATGCCCCGGGGCGTGATGCGAGATCCCGCAAGGGCTCGAGGATACCGGCCTTCCCCCCTGATGCCCGACCCTGAAAGGGCAAGAGGGTGGAGAAGAAGCCACATGACACCACAAGAACACCCGAGATCAGGAATGCCGTCTCCCAACCGATCTCCCCGGCCAAGGCGATGAGGAGGCCCCCCGCAGCTATCAGGGCCACCCGGTAGGCCGAGACCCTGACCCCGTTGGCTACCCCCATCTCCTGAGGCTCCAACAACCGGATGCTGTATGCGTCGATGGCGATGTCCTGGGTGGCAGAGAGCATGGCCATCACGAGGAGCCAGGCCCACAGCGGGGCCCCGCCCGTGGCCCCGCCCGCGACCCAGGCGGCCAGGAGGAGCGCTGCCATGAGGAACTGGGCTGCCACGATCCAGTGCACGAGGCGACCCCAGCGGTCCACCGCAGGTGCCCAGAGGAACTTGATGGACCAGGGGAGGCTCACCAGGCTCATGAGACCTATCTCCTGCAGCGAGAGCCCCTTCAGCCTGAAGTACACGGGGAGGGCGTCCCAGATGAGGCCGAAGGGAAAGCCCTCGGCAAAATAGAGAACCGAGATGAAGAGGAGCTTCTTCTTGAGCCCAATGACCAAGACGGCCCCCGACCTTCACAGTGGTGAACCACCCCAACACCTTACTACAGCCGACCGGACAATGCATGCCTTGAAGGGCCGGGCCCTAACAAAAGAAATTCCTTGACAAAGTCCTCCCTTTCATATAGTAAAGGTGAAACGACCAAGGTGCCCGGAACGGGGCGG
>CAZOXN010000210.1:0-5299 GCA_964583655.1 uncultured Desulfarculaceae bacterium
AGCACCTCCCTCCCCCAGAGGTTGAAGAGCAACGGGTGGAAAGTCGCCTCGGGGGAGGCCACCAATGCCGGGTCAAGGGGGTAGCGCTCTGCCAGTGCACCCAGGAGGACGTCCAGGGCCTGTAACCGCGCCAAGGTCCTGGCTGCCTCCTCCACCTCGACCAATCTCCGGAAGTCTCGGTACTGTGCCTCATGACCTCCAGTGGAATAAAGCGGCCTCGGCCTGAGAACACCGGCCAAGAGGCCGCCCCATGCCTCCCCCCAGAATCCGAGGCTCAGTCCCATCCTCCTGAACCAGCTCCCTGTAACCCATTTCCTGGCCTCCGTTTGAAGCCGCACGGCCATGCCGAAGCCAACCCTGAAGATCGAGACGAGCGCTCTCTCCTCCACCAGCCGGCCCGCCCTCCCGGTATCGTCCCGTGCCATCCTCTCCAGGCCGAGGTTGAGATAGGAGGCCGCCCTCTTGCAGGCCCAGGCCAAAGTCTCAACGTCCAGGACCGGCATGCCTTCGGCGGAGATGAGCTGGTTGGCCAGGGCAGCGAACTCCAGTCTCAGGCGATCCTGTATCAACGGATCCTCGATGCCCTCCACCGCCCTGGCCAGGAGCCCCTCGGCAAGGCCCTGGTCCAAAGGGATCATGGGCACCTGTTCCGCCTGCTCTTCGTCCAACTCTATGACCGCGGGCACCTGGGGACTGCCTTCCAGGAGTTCTTCCGGGTCCAAGGGGGAGTAAACCCCAAGTGCTTCCTCGAACGGAAGGAAACCGCATTCGGCCAGCCTGGCGCTTCTGAACCTGTAGAGCTCTTCCTCCATGTCCGAGGGGAGGCGTTCCGCCAGGCCGAGCAGGACCCTGAGGTAAGCCTGGTAGTCGAGCCGTGCCATATCGGCCATCAATTCCTGGACCCATTCCTGTTGCTCCGGATCCCTCACCCTGAGGTAGTAAACACCGTCCAGCGTGAAAAAACCCTCCGGCATGCTTTCGGTCTCCTGATCCTTCACCGTGACGTCCAAGAGCCTGCTCAGGTAAAACCGGCCCAGGAGTTCCCCCTCCTCCATAAGCCACCGGGCAAGCCGCTTCCCATCGGCCTTGTGGAGCCTCTTGAGCCACGAGCCCGTCTGCTCCAAATCCACCCTGTCCCTGCGCCAGATCTCCAGGTCCAAGAGGTGCCCCCACTGGTCACTGGAGCCAAGCTCCAGCAGGGGCAAGCTGTCCTCCTCGCCGACCTTCTTCACCACCCAATAGAAATCCGTCGTGGCCAGTCCTTGCAGCACCTGCCTCGGATCAGACAGCTCCAGGATCCTCTCTTGGAGCCTCATGCCGGAGAGCCCATGGATCGCGTCCCGCAACCCAGTCCCCCCTTCGCCCTGTCTCAGGACCTCCACCCCCTTCGATTTGGTTGATGGATCTTCCATCTTTGGCTCTCGACCTCCTCTCTCTATCGCTCCCATGTGATATAAGTTTACACCAGAGTCGCCAGATGGTCCCCCCTTGATCCATGGGCTCTGGGATCTTCTGTTTCGCCGACGGAGATAGCCGCGTCACAGGCCCTGAATCTCGCACCCGCGCGGACATGGGCTGTGGGAAAGGATGGCCACGCCAGCGTTCCGGTTGCTGCCAGATGGTCATGGGACTCTCAGAGTCCCCCGTGGAGCCAGCCCATGGCAGCACGGCGCCTGAAGCACGACAAAGGCGGCCTCTCCCCGAGGGCTGAGCTGCACTCCTGGAAGCTCGTGGGAGACCAGCAACATCGGTTCGGCTCTGCCAGGACCCGGCGCTCTTCGGTGAGACGGAGCTGCCTTCCCGGCGCGCCCGCCCATGAAGAACGTGAGTGATGGATGGGTGCTGGAGCCTCTCAGGGCGGATGGGAGGAAGGAGGTCTATTGCCATTTCGACACCGATGAGGCTGTCTATGCGGCACGAGACGCCATCAGGCCGAAGGAGCTATTGTCTTTTTCGTGCCCGAGTAGATAATCAAATGGAGGAGGGCTCTCCCTCCCATATTCTTTCTCCTTGGAGGTTCCCATGGGACTCACCCTCGCCGAGAAACTCATTGCACATCATCTCGTGGAAGGCGAGATGGTTCGGGGAAAGGAGATTGGGATCCGCATAGACCAGACCCTCACCCAGGACGCCACCGGCACCATGGCGTATTTGGCCTTCGAGGCCATGGGTATGCAGCGCGTGAAGACCGAGCTATCGGTCAGCTACGTAGACCACAACATACTTCAGACGGATTTCAAGAACGCCGACGATCACAGGTTCCTCCAATCCACGGCCGCCAAGTTCGGCGTGGTTTTCTCCCCAGCTGGAAACGGCGTATCCCATCACGTGCACAGGGAGAGGTTCGGGGTGCCGGGCAAGTCCCTCCTCGGTTCCGACAGCCACACCACCACCGGGGGTTGCCTCGGCATGCTCGCCATCGGGGCAGGGGGGTTGGACGTGGCCTTGGCCATGGCAGGGAGGCCCTTTTACTTCGTCATGCCCAGGCTCTGGGGGATCCACCTGAAAGGGAGGCTGCAGCCCTGGGTCTCGGGCAAGGACATCATCCTCGAGCTCCTGAGGAGATACGGGGTCAAGGGCGGTTTGGGCACGATCATGGAGTTCTTCGGGCCAGGGGTGGACGACCTGGATATGGCGGCCCGCGGGACCATCTGCAACATGGGGGTGGACATAGGGGCCACCGCCACCATCTTCCCCTCGGACCATGTGACCCGCCGCTACCTGGCCCTTCAGGGTAGGGAGGAGGACTGGGTCTCCCTGGCAGCGGATCCAGATGCGAGATATGACCAGGTGACGGAGCTGGACCTAGGGCAGGTCGAACCCCTGGTGGCATGTCCCCATTCCATGGACAACGTGAGGCCTGCAAGGGAGCTCAGGGATGTGGAGATCGCCCAGGTGATCGTGGGGTCTTCCACCAATGGTTCGTACAGGGACATCATGGTGGCCGCCATGGTCCTCCAGGACAAGATGGTCCACCCCATGGTCAATCTGGACATCAATCCAGGGAGCCGCCAGGTGCTCGAGAATGTCACCCTGATGGGTGGGCTCTTCCACCTAGTTCACGGAGGGGCCAGGGTGCACCAGCCTGGCTGCCTTGGGTGCATCGGAATGGGGCAGGTCCCGCCCACTGGGACCAACTCCCTTCGGACCATGCCCAGGAATTTCCCTGGCAGGAGCGGGGCCAAAGATGACCGGGTCTACCTCTGCTCCCCTGAGACGGCCGCGGCATCCGCCCTTCTTGGACACATAGTTGACCCCAGAGACCTAGGGGAGCGGCCCGAGATACCTTTTCCAGAACGTTTTTCCTGGAGGCCCGATTGGTTCTTGAAGCCTCCCGAGGATCCCTCCTCCGTGGAGATCCTCAGGGGGCCAAACATACAGCCGCTCCCCCTGTTCCCTCCCCTGGAGGAGGACCTTGAAGGAGAGATCTTGCTGAAGCTGGGGGACAATATCTCCACAGACCACATCATGCCAGCCGGGAATCGCGTCCTGCCCTTCCGAAGCAACATCCCAGCCATCAGCAGGTTCGTGTTCGACATCGTGGAAGAGGACTTCGCCAAACGGGCCCAAGCGAAGGGAGGAGGGATCATCGTCGGGGGAGATAATTACGGGCAAGGTTCCTCGAGGGAGCACGCCGCATTGGCCCCGCGATACCTGGGGATCAGGGCCAAGATCGCCAAGGGCTTTGCCAGGATCCACAAGGCCAACCTCATCAACTACGGGATAGTGCCGTTGGAGTTCGTCCGCCCGGACGACTACGACGAGATCCGGCAGGGCGAGAGCTTGCGCCTGCCCGGGATCAGAAGGGCGATCTCCGAGGGGAGGAAAGAGGTCCTGGCCCAGGTGGAGGGTCGCCAAATCCCCCTTCTCCTGCGGCTCACTTCCAGGGAGAGAGAGATCCTGGCCGCTGGCGGGGCCCTGAATTGGGCCAAGGGGAGACAAGGGGACCGGACGTGTCCAGAGGTCGATCCAGTGCCCCCCCAGTGAGCCCCCTCAAGGAGCTTCTGTCTCCTCCAGGAGGATCCTGTGTTCGAGGAGAGAGGTGGTCTTGAGTCGCGCGGGGATCAGTTTCTGATCACCGAAGATGCTTCTGAGATAGAGACGATCCCCCCTGGGCTCCAGCACGTCCACGGCCTCCATGACCAGCTCTTCCCCGCCCTCTCGCAACAGGTAGGCGTTGGCCTCACACATGGTACCTTTCCACCTCCTTTCTCAGGATCTCCACCAACTGATCCACCATGTGCGGGAGCGGTTGACTCGTCACCCCAACGATGAAGAGCCTTTCCTGGGACATGGGGATCAGGATCTTTTGCGCTTCTGACGATGCTATGGCCTCGGCCATGGCCGGGGTCAGCTCCCCCATCATGGCGTGAGCCATCAAGATACCCACAGAGCCGATGACGATCTGGGCTCGGCTCACGGTGCGCACCACCGCGTTCTCCCCCGTGGCACCCTTGTTGGCCCCGGCCTTCAGCATGGCAGTGGTGGCGATGGCGTTGGTGCCAAGGCCGATGATCTCCACCCGCTCCCCGAAGGCCTCGCGGAGCCGCCTCACCACCGTGCTGCCAATACCCCCGCCTTGTCCATCCACCACGCAGATCCGAATCAAGATCCCTGGCTCCTGCAGCAAGAAGGGCCACGCCTTTGCCACGGACTCCTGTCCGTCACTCCTCCCGCGTGGCCCCTCAAATGTGCTCACCGCCTCTGACGGTGAGAAGACCCTTCAGGGTCGATTTCGATACCTGTATAGCATTGTCCCCAACGCATTGTCAATGGACCTGCCTCCTAATGCCTCAGCCTTTGGGGGCGGCCACCTTCTCATTCATTCAACACCCCACCTTCCAGGAGGAACTGGTGGGTGGTACGGAGGATGAGTTCAGGATCGACTGTCTTCCTCGCCACCTTTGTGTCCATGGCAGCTCGCGCCACGGCCGCCGCCACCCTGGGTGGCACATGCAGGTTCATGGCCTCGGGGATGATGTAATCAGGCCTCAGCTCGCCCTCCGGCACGGCCTCTGCCAGGGCCTGCGCAGCGGCATGTTTCATCTCCTCGTTGATGGTCGTCGCCATCACGTCCAGGGCCCCCCGAAAGATCCCAGGGAATCCTAGACAGTTGTTCACCTGGTTCGGGAAGTCGCTTCGCCCTGTTGCCACCACACGCGCCCCCCCCTTCATCGCCTCCTCAGGCATGATCTCCGGGAAGGGGTTGGCCATGGCGAACACGATGGGGTCCTTTGCCATGGTCCGCACCATCTCGCTGGAGAGGAGCCCCGGCACCGAGAGCCCTATGAAGACATCC
>CAZOXN010000211.1:0-5298 GCA_964583655.1 uncultured Desulfarculaceae bacterium
AGTCCGTCGGTGATGGTGGGATCGCATATCGACAGCGTCAAACATGGAGGGCAGTTCGACGGAGTTGTAGGTGTCCTCGCTGCCTTGGAGGTTGCTCGGGTAATTGTCGAGAACAATGTTCAACATCGCCATCCCGTAGACGTGGTGGTCTTCCCGGAAGAAGAAGGCTCTCGGTTCGGGTCGGTGTTGGTGGGGAGCAGGGCGTGGGCTGGAAAGCTGAGCTTGGATCAACTTGGAGAGTTGAGGGATAGTGCCGGGTTAAGTTATCTAGAAGCCATGGCTAGTATCGGATTTCACGTTGATAACGGCGCCCTTCTTACGGCCGAAGGGATAAAGGCCATGGTTGAACTTCACATAGAGCAGAGTGTGGTACTGGAGGACAGGGGGATACAAGTTGGAGTGGTTGAGGCTATCGCCGGGATTAGGCAATTCCTGTTCACGATCACTGGTGTCTCGAACCACGCAGGTGCAACGCCAATGAGATACCGTTATGACCCGATCCAAGGGGCCGCAAGGATAATCTGTGCTGTGGAAGAAGTGGCGAAGAGGACCAGCGACAGGAGTGTGGCAACCGTTGGCTATGTCAATTGCGAGCCGGGCCAGGCAAATGTGATCCCAGGCAGAGTCCAATTTACTATCGACATTCGGGATCCGGACCTTGCGAGGCTCGAAGGAATGGTCGAGATTATGAACAACCTGACAAGCCAGATCTGTGAGGAAAGGGGATTAGCCTTTGATCTCCTGAAGCGGTCGGAGACAAACCCCATCGCGTTGTCTGGAGATGTTGTAAGCGTCATCGAACAGGCCGCAACCCAAAGAGGCATTCCGACCCTAAGAATGGTGAGCGGGGCCCTCCACGATTCGTCAATACTCGCCGAAGTAGCAAAGGTTGGGATGATCTTTGTTCCCAGCAAGAAGGGAAGGAGTCACTGCCCGGAGGAATTCACGGACTTCAAGGATATAAAGGCCGGGGCAGAAGTTCTCCTTTCGGCGGTGGTAGAACTGGCAAAGTAATTGAAAGGACTTTGCTTCTAGAAACACTTCAAGCAGGGAGGTTCGCAATGGCCATTCTGATCAAGAACGGGACAATGGTGACTTCGACGGAGCATTTCAAAGCAGACGTCTTGGTTGACGGGGAGAAGATAGTCGCACTGGGTTTCGGCCTAGAAGGACGGGCGACGAAGGTGGTCGACGCACAAGGCAAGTACGTCCTTCCCGGGGGTGTGGATGGGCACACGCACTTCAGCCTGCCTTTCATGGGGACAGTGACAGCGGGTTTTGAAACGACTGTCGGGGCTCTGGTAGGGGGAACCACGACGGTGATCAATTTTGTTCCCCAGCCAGCTGGCTTGAGCCTTATGGATTCTCTAGCCAAACATCGGGAAGAGGACGCCGAAGGCAAATCCGCGTCTGACTATGCTTTTCACGCCATGGTCAACGATGCGCAGGAGGGCATCTTCGATGAGCTACCCGCTTTGGTGAAGGCTGGAATCCCTACTGTGAAGTTGTTCATGGCATACAAGGGGACTCCATTTTACAGCGACGATGCAACAGTATTTCGCATGTTACAAAAGTCAAAGGAAGTAGGTGTGCTTACCATGATCCACGCGGAAAGCGGAGACGTCATTGATGTCCTCCAGAAGCAAAGCATCAAAGAAGGGAAGTCAGAGCCCAAGTACCACGCCCTGACCCGGCCGACCGTGGTGGAGAAGGAGGCCACCATTCGTGCGACTCTCATCGCGAAAGCAGCGGATGCACCGATTTTGGTTGTCCACATCTCGTGCGCCGAGGCCATGGAGGCTGTCCGGGATGCCTCCCAAATGGGGGTGGCCGCGTTTGGCGAAACCTGTCCCCATTATCTGGTCCTGGATGTGAGCAATCTTTCCAAACCGGGATTCGAAGGGGCCAAATATGTATGCTCTCCTCCGTTGAGAGAGGCGTGGCATCAGGACAAGCTCTGGAGGGCTATTCAGCAAGGATGGCTCCAAGTGGTCGGATCGGACCACTGCGGGTTCTACTTCAAGGGACAAAAGGATATGGGGCTGAAGGAGTTTACCATGATTCCGAACGGAGCCCCGGGGGTAGAGAACCGCTTGGCCATTCTTTACACGTACGGGGTCCTAACGGGGAAGCTCTCTTTACAGAGGCTGGTCGACGTGTTCGCCACAGCCCCGGCGAAGCTGTATGGCCTTTACCCGCGGAAAGGAACTCTCTCGGTTGGATCGGATGCGGACATCGTCATCTTTGATCCAACCTACAAGGGTAAGATTACCGTCAAGACATCGAGCCAGGGTGTGGACTTCAACGCATTTGAAGGATTTGACCAAAATGGGAGGGCTGAGAAGGTTTTTCTGCGAGGCGCGCTCACAGTCGACGATAGTAAATTCGTAGGGAGAATTGGGCAGGGGAAGTACATTGACCGGCAACCATACGGTTTGGCTTATGGCGGTTGCAAGCGATGATATCAGCCGTCGGGAATTGGAATTGGTGAATCACTAATAAATTATGTCTTGTACGGTCTGTCGTTGGCCGTAGGCACACGGGAGCTTCTATCCCTCCCTTGCCCCAACGGGACCGACAAGGCCACGATTTTAGCACTGCCCCAAGAAAGCCCTCACGGGGATTGCCCGTCACGGGCATCCGAGAACTGCGGGGCCACGGTGATGGGGTAGACCCGCTGCCAGTCGGGCCATTTGGAGATGTCCACGTGCACGGTTATCTGCCAGGCGATCTCGTTGTCCTTGGACTTGAAGGTATAGGCCTCCGTGTCCGGGAGGCGAAGCTCCCCGCGGAACTCGTTGTGGCCTGAGGGCTCCAGAGCGACGACCTCCTTGTGAAGGGTGTATTTGTAGGTCCTCCGGTTCCTCCCCGACTGGGATTGGCAGATCTCCTCGCCCGTCACTGTTGCGCAGATCGATCTCACCTCGATGCGCTCTGTCTTTGGAAACCAGACCTGCGCCTGCACCGAACGGCCAGGGGACACGCGGAGAGGCCCCAACGAGACTTGGACCTTCCCGAGCCTCCTCTCGGAGATCATGGTCCGGACGGCCTTGACGGCCACGATGAGCACGAGGACAAGGAAGATGGGGGTGAAGAGAAACGCAAGGGCGAGAAGCACTAGGACCATGACTGCGGAGCCCGTGAGGCTCGCCAAGGCGCTTTTTCTCACCGATTTCAGCGCTGAGAGGGGTCCTTCTTGATCCCATTTCGCTTGGGCCTCCCCCTCGGGCGGGGCTCCGGGCAGGACCACGATCTCCTCTTCCGCGACGGCGTCCCGGGCCCAGGGAAAGTCAGCACGAGCAGAGAGGTGATAATCTACGTTGAGGAGATGGCCGTGATAGGTCCATGGGGACTTGGGGAGTTGAAAGCGGAAAGGGAAGCGTTGCTCGAGCCCGGGTTGCCAGCGCTGCTCTCCCTCCACCTGGGAGTCGATGGTCTGGACATTTCGGTCGCCCTTCCCATGGGCCTGCCAGAAGAGCTCGATGGTCAGGGACCTGCAATCGACCGGCTCTTTGGCCATGACGTAGACCGCACCAGCCACGAGCTCGCCACCCGTGTAATCCCTTTTCCCCCCTTCCAGATCGATTCGTATGTCCAGCCCGGACATCTCGGCCTCATTCATACTGGGTCTACTCCTGCCTGGACACGGGTAGGTCCATGGCATCCTCGACTCGAGCGAGGTGTCGTCATGCGGGCAGGATCGCGTCCTTTATACGCGATCAAGCTCAAGGAATCAAGCGAAGCGAGGCGAAGTCGGCATGAAACCGGCTCTCTGGGTCCGAATCACTTGTCGGCATGGACCAGGACGACCGGCCCAACCGTCCTCGGGGAGGCCTTCCTTGTTTGCCAACAGCCTGACATGACACTCATGTGGTATGATACGCCGAGAGAGTGGTCCACTGGGCGACGCAAGAGGTGTTCCGAAAAAGGAGGCAGGCTCATGTCCATGAAAAGACGCTCACTGAGATGGTGCGTCCTTGTGGTCTTCATGCCGTTGCTTTGGGGATGTCCATACGAATCCGACTTCCCGTTGACCCCCGCGAGCGAGGCCGTCATCGACAGCGTCCTCATCGGAGAGTGGGAGCCGGCGGGAGAGCAGGATGAGCTCCCCGGCCTCATTAGCATACTTCCGTTCAACGAGCGCGAGTTGGTGATAGTGGGCGCTGAGCGCGGCAAGGAGGATGTGGGGTTGTTGCGTGCCATCTCCTCGGCAGTGGATAATGAGCTGTTTCTCAGTGTCCAGGAGGTCTCCTCCAAGGGGCGAAAGAGGTGGTCCCTGGTGAACTACAGGGTGGTCGGTGACAGGTTGCTCCTGCGGATCGTGGACGAGGCCCTCTTTTCGAGAACGTTGGAGTCCTCCTCGGATCTCCGGGATTTCGTTAGGGCGCACCTGAACAACCCCGAACTGTACGGCAGTGACAGGATACAAGTATGGAAGCGGGTGGAGCGCTGACTTGCAGGGCCTCAGGCGCGGAGGGGCAGGGACCCTGCCCGTAGCTCTGCCTGATTCCCCAAGAATTGCTGGGCCTCACGGAAGGTGGAGGAAGGAGAGATCATGGCATTGGGGCAAGTGGCCCGCTGGCGCAAGACAGTTTCACCAACTTCTCAACTTGGTAGAAAATGGAGGCATCTGCCCTAGAACTGATTCACGACTTCCTACCATTTGGGGCTGGATGTTCGGGCTTCGAAGTGGTGGATCCCGTCTTGCCATACGAGCCGCAATTCTGAGGGCTAGCCTGTGAATTCGTTACTGGCCTCGACCCTTGCGGGGAGCGGAGTGGTTTAGGGTGCAATTCTTGTCGGCCCAAGAGGGGCCATGCAGGAAGGCGCAACTGGTCACCGGGGGTGGCGGCATTGGTCAGTCTCGTCTGTCTGGTCTATCTGGTCTATTCCGTCTATTTCGTCTGTTCCGTCCGGCTGGTCTGTCTCCTCTGTCTGGTCTCAACAAGACGCGGGATTGTCAGGTGTTCGGGGCGCGATTCCCGAAGGATCCGGCCTCCGGGAGACCTGTCCGCGTGCGACGCACAGGCAGGTCCTTGCCCCCTCCCTCGATCGGCCTCAGAGATGCTTCGGCCGGATCCGCCTGAGGCGGACCCCAGGTCCAAGTCCTGGAAAATCAAAGCATATCGACCCTGCGTGCCCCAAGCGGGGTGCGGCAGGCAGGCAAGCCGCTCCGAGAAACACCACCACACAGTGATCATTTACCTCAAGGCAGTCGGAGAGTGGCGCGAGTCCCCCGGATGACCGGTTCGCTCATAGCTGCGAAGAAGTCCCACCTCCCGTTTCCCCCGGACCCAG
>CAZOXN010000212.1:0-5293 GCA_964583655.1 uncultured Desulfarculaceae bacterium
CCCGAACCGCCTGAACCCTGGTCCCGGAGACCTTCTCCACCACGAATCGGATTCCCCCTCGCTCCACCTCCTCCCCCCTTCGTGGGAGTCGGCCCAGAAGCTTCATGACCAGCCCGGCCACGGTGAGGCACTCGGGTTCTTGGATCTCATCCCCTAGGAGAGACCCCAGCGCGTCGAGGCCCATCCGGCCCGTCACCACATAGCCACCGTCGCCCAGGGGCTCCCATTCACGGGTCTCCAGGTCGTATTCATCGTATATCTCCCCGAAGATCTCCTCCAGGAGGTCCTCCATGGTGATGAGGCCTGCGATCCCGCCGTACTCGTCCACGCAGATTGCCATGTGGAGTTTGCGGCGCTGGAACTCCCTGAACAGCTCGTCGATGCCCATCCTGGTCGAGACAAAAAAAGGGGGATGCAAGATGTCGCTGAGAAAACCGGGATTGACCTGCCCTTCAGGGCACCTCAACCGCAATAGGTCCTTGGCATAGAGGATCCCCACCACGTCGTCCTTGCCCTCTCGGTAGACCGGGACCCTAGAGAAACCGGAACTCCTGACCCTATGAACCACCTCGGGCAGGTCAGTGCCCAAGGGCAAGGAAAACACGTCCACCCTCGGGGTCATGACCCTGGCCACCGGCCGATCGCCGAACTCGAACACCCGATGTATCAGCCGGTGCTCCTCGCTCTCCAGCACTCCCTCCCTCCGACCCAACTCCACCAGGCCAAGATACTCTCTCTCCAGGACTTCCTCCTCCAGCCCCCCGGAGCGCATGGCCAGGAGGGAAACGATCCCCTCCGTGCACCTCCGCAACGCCTTCCTCAAAGGGGCAAGGGCCGTCTGCAGGGCCCACAACGGCATGGACAACCGGTAGGCGTAGAGAAGTGGAGCCCCTCGCAGGGTCCTCATGGAGATGAGGGAACTCATGAAGATTATCAACAAGGAGAGCCCTGCCATGGCAGCCAAGGGAGAGCGCCCTCCTGCCAAGGCCACCCATGCCCACCAACCTGATGCCACACACCCGACGAGCGCTGCGCGCTGCGCCAGGAGGAGCGACAGGGCCGTCTCCCGTGGCGAGAGCAAAAGCGACCGGAGGCGACCGGCCCTCTGGTCACCGGCCTCGCCCGCCCTTTCCAGATCTTCCTCTCTTACCGAGAAAAGCGCCCCATGGGCCTCCCACAGGAGCCCATGGACGAGGAGGAAGAAAGTGAAGAACAGCAGCGCACAGAGCTGCTCTTGGTCCAAGCCCTCCTCCCCTCGGTCGACCTCATGCCTGTGCCGCTGGTGGCTGGGTCTGTCTCACTTCGGGCAACGAACGCGTTGTGCTGGACTGCTCTCTTCTTTGTCCGTCCACGAGGGCCACTTCCAGGACCTGATCCATGTCCCTGGCGAACACGAAGCGCATCTTCTTTCTGATGTGACGGGGGATCTCTTCCAAGTCTTTTCTGTTCCTCTCGGGTATGACCACCGTTTGTATCTTGGCCCTCATGGCCGCAAGGACCTTCTCTTTGAGCCCCCCAATAGGCAGGATGCGCCCACGAAGGGTGATCTCGCCGGTCATGGCGATGTCCTTTCGAACTGCAAGCCCCGTCAGCACAGAGACCAGGGCCGTGGTCATGGTGACACCAGCCGAAGGCCCGTCCTTGGGGATGGCCCCGGCAGGCACATGGATATGCACATCCTTTTCGGCGTAGAAGTTCTCGTCGATCCCCCACTTGTTGGCCCTCGCCCGGGCATAACTCAGGGCCGCATGGGCCGACTCCTTCATCACGTCCCCCAAGTGGCCTGTGAGGGTGAGATTCCCCTTCCCTTTCATGGTGCTAGCTTCCACGTAAAGGATCTCGCCTCCATGAGGGGTCCAAGCCAAGCCAGTGGCCACGCCCACCTCGTTCTCCTGCTGTTCGTCCTCTGGGAGGAACTTGGGGACCCCGAGGAACTTGTGCACGTTGCCCCTAGTCACATGGGTCGTACCCTTCTGGCCTTCTGCCTTTTTCCTCGCCACCTTTCGGCAGATCGCCGCTATCTCTCTCTCCAGGTTGCGCACCCCTGATTCCCGGGTGTAATGGGAGATTATGTGCAGGATCCCCTCCTCCGAGATCATCAGGTCCCTGGAGGTGATGCCGTTCTCCTTCAGCTGCCTCGGTATGAGGAACTGCTGTGCGATGCGCAGCTTCTCCTCGTTGGTGTAACCAGGGATCTCTATGATCTCCATTCGGTCCTTCAGGGCCGGCAATATAGGGTCCGTGAGGTTGGCGGTGGTGATGAACATGACCTTGGAGAGGTCGAAAGGGACATTGAGGTAATGATCGCTGAAGGCCGAGTTCTGCTCTGGGTCCAGCACTTCTAGCAGGGCCGCGGATGGGTCGCCCCTGAAGTCCGCCCCCACCTTGTCGATCTCGTCCAACATGAATACCGGGTTGTTGGACCCAGCCTGTTTGATCCCCTGCACGATGCGCCCTGGCAGGGCACCGATGTAGGTCCTGCGATGCCCTCTGATCTCCGCCTCGTCGCGGATACCGCCCAGGGAGATGCGAGTGAACTTCCTGCCCAAGGCCCTGGCTATGGACTTTCCCAGAGAGGTCTTACCCACCCCGGGCGGCCCCACGAAGCAAAGGATCGGTCCCTTCATCTCCTTCTTGATCTTCCTGACCCCCATGTACTCCAGGATCCGCTCCTTGACCTTCTCCAGGTCGTAGTGATCGGCATCCAGCACCTTCTTGACCTTGGGGATGTTCAGCCGGTCCCGGGTGCTGATGCTCCACGGGAGCTCCACCATCCAGTCAAGGTAAGTGCGGACGATGGAGGCCTCGGCCGCATCAGGATGCATCATCTCCAGCCGGTTGAGCTGCTTGAGGGCCTCTTTCTCCACCTCGGGAGGCATCTTCGCCTTGGCTATCTTCTCCTTGAACTCGTTGATCTCCTCGGCCCGTTCATCCACCTCCCCCAGTTCACTCTTGATGGCTCGCAGCTGCTCCCTGAGGAAGTATTCCCTCTGTGTCTTGGACATCTCCTCCTTGGCCTGGGACTGGATCTTGGCCTGCATGGTGGAGACCTCCAGTTCCTTGTTGAGGAGCTCGTTCACCCTCCTGAGGCGCTCCACCGCATCGAAGGTCTCCAGGATCCTCTGGGCCTCCTCGATCTTCAGTTTCAAATTGGAGGCGACGAGATCTGCAAGTCTCCCAGGCTCGTCTATGGCCTCCAGTATCGCCAAGACATCGGGCGAGGCCATGCCCTTGAGGGTCAGGATCTTCTCGCTGCTTTCCTTGACGCTGCGCATCAGGGCCTCGATCTCCACGGAGATCTCCCTCGGCTCTGGTTCCTCGACCCTCTCCACCCTGACGTTGAACCCAGCACCGACCTTTATGAACTCAGTGATGATCCCCCTCGCCACCCCTTGAACCAGGATCTTCACCCTGCCGTCAGGGAGCTTGAGGGTCCGCATGACCATGGCGATTGTGCCAACCCTGAAGATCTCCTCGGGACTCGGATCCTCGTCCCCAGCCCTCATCTGGGTGGCTAGAAAGATCATCTTGTGGCTGTTCACGGCATCGTTCACAGCCCTGATGGAGCCCTCTCTCCCCACGAAGAGGGGGAGGATCATGTAGGAGAAGACCACGATGTCCCTCACCGGGAGAAGCGGCAGGACGTCAGGTATGGCGATCTGCTCCTTCTGGAGCCCTTCTGGCATTACTCAGGCCTCCAAGACCCGCGGCATGGGCATGCGGACTCGGTCACTTCCTCCCACCATGGGTTGGCACGGACCGACCATCATCGCCTCTCCTGTTGGCCATCTTTTAGTCGCGGAGGGCCACGCAGGTCTTAATGTAAATATAGAGAGGACCCCAAGTGATGTCAAGGAACCGGCACCGCCCGGTTCCCTTGACAATCCCCGGGCCGGTGCTTATGTTACAGTAGACTCGAAGGCCTGGAGATGGTACCAACTGATTGATTTCACGGCCGGATTCGAGGGACGAAAGAGAAGGTGAATGCGATGGAGTTCGGGCTCCGGGCACGCGACCGGGAGATCCTGGAAGCGGTGATAGCCTCCTATATGGAGACTGGCAATCCCGTGGGCTCCAGGGCCCTGTGCAAGAGGTATAAGCTGGACCTCAGTCCCGCTACCGTGCGCAACGTGATGGGGGACTTGGAGGATATAGGGCTCTTGGCCCAACCGCATGCGTCGGCTGGCAGGGTGCCCACGGACCGGGGGTTTCGCTTCTACGTGGATACGATCATGCAGCTCCAGGAACTCACCCCGGAAGAGCGAGGGGCCATAGAGGCCAGCTGCCAGATCTCCAGTCCTGAACCTTCGGACCTCATGAGGAAGACTTCCCAAATCCTCTCTCAGATCACCCAGTACACAGGGCTGGTGCGCGCCCCCTCGTTCTCGGACACGGTCATCAAGCAGATCGAATTCATCCAGTTGGGAGAGAACAGGATCCTCGTGATATTGGTGTCCAGGTCCGGGATGGTTCACAACAGCATCATCGACGTCGATCGCCATCTGGGACAGAAGGAACTGGACAAGTACACCAAGTATGTCAACAGCCTCTTGGGGCACCTCACCCTGGCCGAGCTGAAGGAACGGATCGTGCAGGAGATGGAGCGCGAGAAGGAGGCCTTCGATCAACTCTTCCTGAGGGCCCTGGAGCTGAGTCGCCGGGCCCTGACCTCGGACCCGGATGAAGGCCTGTACATCGGAGGCAAGGTGAATATATTCCAGCAGAGGGAATTCGAGGACATCGAACAAATGCGCAGGCTGCTCAAGGCCTTTGAGGACAAACGCGTCCTCATCAGGATCCTCGAGAAGAGCGCCTTGGCCCCCGGGATTCAGATCTTCATCGGGGCGGAGAACGAGTTCGCCGAGATGCAAGACTGCTCGGTCATAACATCCCGCTTCGGACACTCGGGCCGCCTCATGGGGACCCTGGGGGTCATAGGGCCCAAGCGCATGAACTATTCCAAGGTCGTCCCCATCGTGGAGTACACCGCCCAGATGGTCACCAAAGCGTTGGAGACGGCCTGATAAGCTGGGCCCCCGGACGGTGAATCCCGGCCCGGGGTGCTTGCAGGAGATATGGTCCTATGGTGGAACAAGGAGAGGTAGGCAACGGCCATCATGAAGGCGAGGCCGCCGAGGCGAAGAAGCCCAAGAAGGTGGCAAGCAGGATAAGGGAAGAAAACGAGGCACTCAAGCAACAGGTCACCCAGCTTAAGGAGGAGGTAGAGCAGCTCCGCGACAAGTGGATGAGGGCGGTCGCCGATCTTGAAAACTTCAAGAAGCGGTCTGCCAGG
>CAZOXN010000213.1:0-5245 GCA_964583655.1 uncultured Desulfarculaceae bacterium
CTCCCTTCGGTTCCACCTCTCGTACATGGCCTCCAGTGTCGCCCCAAGCCCTTGGGGGGGGACGAAGGGCGTCCTGAGGTCATCTGCGGCGCACAGCCTTTGGACAGTGCAGCGCTCCATGGTTCAGGAGAGGCGGACCATGCCGCTGGCGAGCTCCTCGAGGCCGGTTTTGTCCAGTATCCTGATCCCCCGTGTGCCTTCGCTTCGAATGATCCCGCTCCGGGACATCTTCGCCAGGATGCGTGATAGGGTCTCGGGGATGGTCCCCAGGAGGCTCGCCAGTTGGCCCTTGGAGATGTCCAGGACCAGTTCTGAAGACCCCTCGTGACGCTCGCTCAGGTAAAGGAGGTAAGCGGCCAGCCTTCCCGGGACTTCCTTGAGGGAGAGGTCTTCCACCAAGGCCGTGAACCTCCTCAACCTCTGGGACAGGACTGCGAGCATGTTCATGGCCAACGATGGGTCCCTGGCGATGAGATCGACAAAGGAGTCTCGGGGGAAAAAGGCGAGCCTGCTCTCCTCCATGGCCTCGGCGTGGGCCGGGAAGCACTTGCCGGCGAAGACCGCTACCTCTCCGAGCGGCTCCCCTGGCCCCAGGATGTGGAGGATCTGTTCCTTGCCTTCTGCGGAGAGCTTGAAGACCTTGACCCGGCCCGAGAGGACCAGATAGAAGCCATCGGCATCGTCGCCCTCGGAGAATATCATACGGCCGCGCTTGAACACTTGCTCCAGCATGATCATGGAGAGCTCCTCGTAGTGCCCCCTGGAGAGCCCCTGGAAGAGTGGGGTGGCAGCGATCTGGTGCAGGATGTCCATTCTGCCCATTCGGTCCCCCATGGCGAAGTCGTCCTCCTTGACCTGAGTCAATGATCCGGTCCGCACGGCTGCTAGAGTGGAATCATATACCATGGAGGCGGAAAGGCGAAGCCATGAAATGGACCCAAGAGGCCGAGGAGGCCATATCCAAGGTCCCCTTCTTCGTGCGCAAGAGGGTGAGGCGGAGGGTGGAGGAGGAGGCGACTTCGCTGGGGGCCAGGGTCGTGACCCTGGATCACGTGCGCTCATGCCAGAGACGCTTCATGGAGCGCATGGAGGACGAGGTCAGGGGGCATCAGGTGGAGACCTGTTTCGGACCCTCGGGTTGCCCCAACAGGGCGGTGGCCTGCGAAGGGATGGCGAGGAGGGTCGAGGAAACCTTGGCCTCCCGGGATCTGAAGTCATTCCTGAAGGAACGTGTGGGCGGGCCCCTCAAGCTGCATCACGAGTTCAGGGTCTCCATTTCGGATTGCCCCAATGCCTGCTCCAGGCCACAGATCGCGGATGTGGGCCTCATAGGTTCCAGGAGGCCTAGGGTGTCCGAGGTGCCATGTAATGGATGCGGGTCTTGCGTCCAGGTGTGCCGGGAGGAGGCAGTGACCCTCGGAGAGTCCGGGCCCAGTGTGGACCAAGGACGCTGCTTGGGCTGCGGGCAGTGCATCCAGGTCTGCCCCACCGGGACGCTCCAGGAAGGGGAAGCGGGATACCGCATCCTCTTGGGGGGCAAGCTGGGGAGACATCCCAGACTGGCCACAGAGCTTCACCGACTCTATGCCCAAGATCGGGCCTTGGACTTGATAGATCGGGTCATCGGATCCTACATGCGAACCTCTGTAAATGGGGAGAGGCTCGGGGAGATAGTGGAACGGATGGGTTGGGAGGAGTTCCTCAAGGGGGTAGAGGATTGAGGAGGTGACCATTTGCACTCCTGAAATGGGTCAAAGCTAGGAGGGACTGCCATGGATCGTTACATGAAGGCCTTTGTGATCATGTCCATGGTCTACCTGTTGGCGGGTTCGGTCCTCGGCCTCGTCATCGCCTGGAACCCGGTATCCATGTGGCTACGCTTCGCCCACGTGCACTTCAATCTACTGGGGTTCATGGCCATGATGATCTTCGGGGTTGGCTACTTCATCCTCCCCAGGTTCAGCGGGAGGACCCTCAGGTGGCCTGGCCTCGTGGCAGTGCACTTTTGGTCCTCGAATCTGAGCCTGGTGGGCATGGTGGTCCTGTACTCGGTCTGGGATGCGGGATGGTTGGTCTGCTCCATCCTCCAGGCCTTCTCCGCGGCCCTCTTCCTGGGCAACGTGGGGCTCTCGGTCCTGAATTCCCCCAAGGAGGAAGTGCCGGCCGTGCGCAGGGAGGGGCAGGGTCCTGTGATATCCGGTGAGACAAAGGTGGCGGAGCTGCTGGAAAGGTGGCCCCATCTCAGAGAGCTCCTGGTGGCCCAGGGGATCCAAGCCCTCTCCGATCCCCAGCACGTCGAGCATGTCAGGAAGCTGGGGGTGACCCTGGGCATGATGGTCAGGAGGCACGGACTGGATGAGGGGGAGCTTCTCGCCAGGATCGCCTCGGCCACAGGGGGCCGGGTGGAGAGACAAGGGGAACCGAAGGGGCTGGGACCCGTGACCAGGGAGAGCATCATAGGGGACGTGATCAGGGACTATCCGGGCACCGAGGCTGTGTTCAGGAGGTTCTATGGCGAGGGGTGTTTTTCCTGTCCAGGGCAGGCATTCGAGACCATTGCCCAGAGTGCCATGATGCACAACGTGGAGCTGGGGGAGATCCTCTCGGAACTGAACCGAGCTGCCGGGCAGGGAAAAGGGCCCCCTTAGTCGGATGTGTGATGCTTCCTTGCTGGGATGACAGAGGGGGTGCAGCTCCAGGTGTAGACCTGGGAACACGAGGAAGGAGGCATGGTGTCATGGCCGAAAAAAAGGAGCAGAAGGAGAAATGTTCCATGTGCGGGGCCAGCGAGGAGGAGGCCGTGTTGTTGCAGGCCCGCAAGGAGGGCAGCCTCTTCTGGGTCTGCGTGAGATGCCTGCCCATCCTGATCCACGGTTAGGCCGTGCGAAGGCGAAGGGCAGAGGAGATGGGGTCGAGGCAAGTGGGGACCCGTGTTGAAAAGGGTGTTTACCAAGCTTAGTATGTCATCCATCTGGTCGCAGGGTCTGGGCCGAAGGTGGGGGCTGTTCTGTTCTTGCAGCCATGGCGGGCACGGACAAGAGAGGCATTTGCCTGGAAAGGCAGCATAGCTGTCAGCGCAGATGGAGAGAGAGGTGGGCGAATTCGGAAGGATAATGAAGTCCGCGCTGGGTCTTCTCGAAACTGGAACCCCTTTTGCCTTGGCGACCGTCGTCAGGGTCAGGGGGGCCGCCCCCAGACACAGCGGGGCCAGGATGCTGGTCCTCCCGGACGGCCGGACCGAGGGGACAGTGGGAGGTGCCACCCTGGAACAAAGGGTCATCCAGCACGCATTGGAAGCCCTGGAGGAAGGCAGACCGCGGTATGAGACCTATCTGTTCAGCACAAAGCCCGAAGACAAGGACAAGAGCGTAGGTCTCTGCGGTGGCGAAGTGGATATCCACATCGACGTGGTGAAGCCAGATCCGAGGCTCTTGATCATAGGGGCAGGACATATCGCCATCCCGTTGGCGCGGATGGCGGCCATGCTGGACATGCGAGTAGCGGTGGTGGATGACAGGCCGGATTATGCCACTAGAGAGAGGTTCCCAGACGCAGAGGAGATCCACATAGTTCGCTATGACGACGAGACAGGGGAGCTGGCCCCCATCGGAGCGCGCGTGGACTCCAACACCTTCGTGGTCGTGGCGACCTGGGGGTGGGACCAGCCGGCCCTTGCTCAGGTCCTGCTCGGCAATCCAGCTTATGTGGCCTTGGTTGCAAGCCCAGCCAAGGCAAGGGCCATCTTTCAGGGACTTCGAGGGCAAGGGCTTCCCGGGGCGAGGCTGGCCGAGGTCAAGACACCGGCTGGCCTGGACATCGGTGCAGAGACCCCGGCGGAGATCGCCCTTTCGATCCTGGCTGAGATACTCTCAGTGCGCAGGTCCCGAAGGGGCAAGCCGATGACGAAGGCGAAGAGGCGGGGGTCGACACCGGAGGAATAGACGGCACTTTTCATTCCCCGCTTCGCGCTGGCCCGTCGCTGCGCCATGCCACGACCCTCCTCAGGCAGTCGGATGAGTTGTCCGATTCTGGCGAGCCAGCGGTGAGATCCTGCGGAGTCTCTCGACTATAGCCGGCAGCTCCGACAGGAGCAAGTCCAAGTCCTCGTCACTGTTCTCTATACCAAGGCTGAAGACGATGGAGCCCTGAGCTGAAATGGGGTCCAGGCCGATGGCCTTCAACACGTGGGAGCCCTTGAGGGCCTCGGAGGAACAGGTAGACCCGCTGGCCGCTGCGATGCCCAAGAGGTTGAGATGCAGGAGGATGGATTCCCCCTCCACGGACCTGATGGAGAAACTGGCGTGACCAGGGAGGCGTTCCACTGGGTGGCCGGTGAGGGAGCAATCGGGGATGGTCTCGCAGACGACCCGGATGAGTCGATGGCGCAGCCTCTCTAAATGGGCCTGCCGCTGGGGCATCTGCTCCCTGGCCAGCCGGGCGGCCACCCCCAGCCCCACTATACCTGGGAGGTTGTGCGTCCCTGCCCTGAGACCGCCTTCTTGGACACCGCCTTCGATGAGGGGCATGATTCGCACCCCACTGCGCACGTACAGGGCCCCGACTCCCTGAGGGCCATACAAGGTGTTGCTGCTCACGCTGAGGAGGTCTATGTGGGCAGACCTGACATCGATGGGGATCAAACCGGCGCAGGCCACTGCGTCCGTATGGAGCAGCACGCCCCTGTCCCTGGTGATCTGGCCGATCGCCCTGATGGGCTCCAGTGTCCCTATCTCGTTGGAGGCCGAGGTGACAGAGACCAGGATGGTGTCCTCCTTGATCATCGAGAGCACTTCCTCGGGGTTCACCTTTCCCGTCCTGTCCACCGTGAGCCAAGACACCTCGAAGCCCTGTCTCTCGAGCCTCCTCAAAGGGTGCAGGACCGAGTGATGTTCCACCGGACTGGCCACGATGTGCCCCTTGCTCATGGCCTCGGCCGCCCCTCGGATGGCCAAGTTGTTCGATTCGCTGCCGCAGCTAGTGAAGATGACCTCCTCTGGATGACAGTTGATGAGGCCTGCCAACTCCGCACGGGCCTGCTCCAACGCCTCACCGGGTATCCTTCCCAGGCTGTGACGGCTCAAGGGATTGCCCCCAAACTGGCCCAGAAACGGAAGCATGGCTTCCCTGACTTCGGGCAGAACCGGAGAGAAGCTCAGATGGTCCAGATTGATCGCGCTCACCTCTTCCTCACGCACGCCACGAAAGCGCCGTTTCCTTCAGGCTTCAAGGAGAGCAGATCGTTTCC
>CAZOXN010000214.1:0-5239 GCA_964583655.1 uncultured Desulfarculaceae bacterium
GAAGATGGGCTTCAAGACTGTGCGGAATGCCTCGGTATACTACGACGATGTCCGCGTCCCTAAGGAGTATCGCCTAGCCGGACCCGGCGTGGACATGCAATTCTTCAAGGCGGCTTGCTCGAACACAAAGGTCCACTCAGCGGCCCTGTCGCTGGGGATCTCACAGGGGGCCTTCGAAACAGTAATTGATTACACGGGAAAGAGGAGGGGTGGAGGCAAGGAGGTTCGGCAGCACACCATCGTCGCTGGCATCCTGGCAGATATGGCCACGAGGCTCGAGGGGTCCAGGTGCCTCGTATACAACGTCACCTGGATGTTGGGAAAACCCGAGCTCTATGGTCCTTCTTACTCAGTCAAGATGACGTCCAGATGCAACGTAGCGAAGGTGTTCGCTGCGGATGCGGCTGTTTGGATTGCCAATAAGTGTATGGAACTGATGGGGGCTTACGGCTATTCCAGAGAGTATCCGTTGGAGAAGTATTTGCGTGACGCAAAGGCTCTCCAACTCTGGCTGGCTGGACAACAGGTGTCCAGGTACGATATTGCCAGAGGATATTACGAGTTGAAAACCGCCTGAGCTGCGGTTCTTTTCTTTCCTCCGCGAGAGGCTGGTATGATCTTCGAACAAATCGTCAATGCCCTGCAGATTGGGAGCACTTACGCCACCATCGCCATCGCTTTCACATTGCTAATAGGTATCTTGAACCTCTTGAACTTCGCGGTCGGCGAGATATTCATGCTGGGTTCCTTTTTTGCGCTAGCGTGTCTCTTGTCGGGTCTTTCTTTTTGGCTAGCTTTCGTTACGGCCCTTCTGCTATGCGGGCTGGTTTCTTTGGTGATCTACTACTTCTCTTTCAACCTTTTGAAGGGCGCCCCTGAGCTGATACCGCTGGTCAGCACCCTGGGCTTCAGCATCCTCTTGCAAAATGTCGCGGGCCTGGTCTGGGGCACCGAACGCCAGCCCTTTCCAGAGTCCATATCCTCACAGGTGGTCCACTTCGGACCCTTGGCGATATCGCCGGCACAAATCGTAACCTTTGTTGTCGCCTTCGTCCTCATGGTGTCGCTGGACCTATTCATCCAGAAGACGCGAATAGGCCGCGGTATGCGCGCTGTCGCCGAGAATCCAGAAACGGCGGATATCCTGGGGATCAACTCCAAACTAGTTGTTATCACCGGTTTCTTTGCCTCAGGAGTCCTAGCTGGTGCGAGCGGGATTCTGTTTTCGATCAGCTACTTCACGGTTGAGCCGCTCATAGGCTTCCATGCCGGCATCAAGGCCATCGCTGCCATGATAGTCGGCGGACTAGGAAACATACGCGGGGCCATCTTGGGCGGCTTCTTCATCGGATTCCTGGAGATCATGAGCATACAGTTCCTCGGCTCGGAATACAGAGACATCATAGTCTATGCCCTAATCTTTGTGACCCTCGTGGCACTGCCTCAAGGACTGATGGGGAGTATCCAGCAGGAAAAAGGGAGAATCTGATGCTGAGCAGTTACCAAGAAGGCGTCCTAATCATGCTTGGAATAAACATCCTGCTGGGCTGGAGCGTGTATCTTCCCATGACCACTGCCCAAGCCTCCATCGGGAATTCCGGCTTCATGGCCCTTGGCGCTTATCTCTCATCGCTCCTGACGCTGAAGTTCGGATATCCGCTGCTCGTGGCACTTCTGACAGGGGGAGCCGCAGCGGGACTCGTAGGCCTCATGTTAGGTATCCCCGCCCTGCGTCTCAAAGGGATATATTTGGTGATGGCCACCCTCGCCTTCGGGGAAATGGTGAGAAATGTCTTCTTGAACTGGACGCTTTTCGGCGGGGCCTATGGGATGAGAGGGATGAAAGGGACGACCCTGTCCATGGTATATGCGTTAGTCTTGTTGGGGCTCGGCGGATTACTCTTGTTGTGGCGGTCTGGGATACGCCTCACCTTGGATTCCATCTTCGACGACGAGATGGTCAGCGAGATCTCCGGGACAGAGATCGTCAAGGTCAAGGTATTGGCGTTCGGCGCCGGTGCATTCCTGGCTGGGATCGCGGGCGCCCTTTACGCCCATCACATGCGATACATCGAGCCCGCAACCTTCAGCCCGCTCATCTCCATTTATATGTTCCTCTTTGTGGTCATGGGTGGCATGCGCACTCATTGGGGGCCAGTCCTGGGTGCGGCCATCTTCACCCTGGTCCCGGAACTATCTCGTGGGTTGAAGGATTACCGAGGGGTTTTCTTCGGGGGGTTGATCATAATGCTGATGATCTTCAGGCCAAAGGGTATAATCACCCGTGATCTTGTCAGGCAGATCCTCTATCTTCCGCGGAAGGGAAACCCATCAATAGGAACGGAAAGCTCATGAAATCGAGTACTTCCATGGAGGTCCTGACCGCACAGGGCGTGAACAAGTCCTTCGGAGGGGTCAGGGCTGTCAATGACCTCTCCATGACGGTGAGAAAGGATGAGATCCTCGGTCTAATAGGCCCCAACGGGGCCGGCAAGACCACTGTATTCAATCTGATCACGGGGGTCCACCCGGCGGACAGAGGGTTTATCACCTTCAACGATCGCCGTATAGACGGATTCAAACCGCACAGTATCGCGCGACTTGGTATCTCCAGGACCTATCAGAACATCAGGTTGTTTGAGAGTCTGACAGTTTACGAGCATGTGAGGTTCGGGCAGAACATTCGTGCCCGGGGCTGGCCGAGGGAAGGAAAATCGCAAAGCGATCGTCCAGCCGACCTTCATGCCGAGGCAGGAGATATATTGAATTTCCTGGGGCTATGGGAGGTGCGGGAGCGGTATGCCGCATCTCTTCCATATGGGCAGCAAAGAAGAGTTGAAATCGCCAGGGCCCTTGCCACGCATCCTCTCATGTTACTCCTGGACGAACCAACAGCCGGGATGACCCTAGATGAAAAAAAGGAAATCCTTCAGGTCATCGACAGGATACGGAGGAGTGGCGTCGCCATTATGGTGATCGAGCACGATATGCGAGTAATAATGAACATTTGTGACAGGATCATCGTCCTGAATTTTGGACAAAAGATCGCCGAGGGGACGCCCTTGGAGATCCACAGGGACCTCAAGGCCAAGGAGGTTTATCTCGGAAGGGGGTAGGCTCTGTTGTTACGCGTCAACTCGTTGGAGACCAGTTACGGCAGCATAAAGGTTTTGAGGGGCGTAGACGTGAGCGTTCAGAAAGGCGAATTGGTCTCCATTGTGGGTGCCAACGGCGCCGGGAAAACCACTCTGCTCAAGACGATCATCGGAACTCTCAAGAGTCAAAAAGGCTCAGTGGAGTTCCTCGACAAAAGGGTCGAGAGAGACCCCCCTCACGCACGCGTGAAGGCCGGGCTCGTTCTGGTTCCGGAGGGCAGGGCAATATTGACCCGGATGACGGTCTTCGAGAACCTCCTCGTCGGGGGATTCTGTCGAAGAGATCAAGCCGCGGTGCGCGAGCAGGCCAATGCCGTCTTGGAAAGGTTCCCTCCCTTGAGGGCAAGGAAGGACAACCCGGCCGTTGTCCTGAGCGGCGGCGAGCAGCAGATGCTTACTATCGCCAGGGCCTTGATGGCCAACCCCAAGCTCCTGATGATCGATGAGCCTTCCTTGGGGCTAGCGCCTCTTATGGTGAAAGAAGTCTTTGAGATCATTTCCGACCTCAAGGCCCAAGGAATGACGGTCCTCTTGGTCGAGCAAAACGCGATGGAAGCCCTGAGGTTGGCCAGCCGCGGTTATGTCATGGAACAAGGACGGATCGCTGCCCATGACTCTGCCGAGGCGCTGTTGAAAAACTTGGAAGAGCTGGAGAAGGCATACTTTGGTATAGATGACATGGCAACACTGAAAGGGGGTGATCAGAAGGATTGATGGCGAAAGAACGAGGGCTTTCTGGAAAGCGAGCTGCGATCCCCGCTGTGAGGAGGTCAACGAACAATGAACGAGAGGAGGTACGTCATGAGGACACGGAGTTCATATCGCTCACGGTGGTCGGCAATTGCGTTGTGGTCACTGGTCGGTATTGTGCTGGTCATGCCCCAGTTGGTCGAAAGCAAGATGGCTGGGAATGATGTCAAGATAGGCTTCGCGTGTGGAATGACGGGCTCGTGTCGCGATTGGTGCAAGAACAATCTGATAGCCGTGGAAATGGCTATCGAGGAGATCAACAAGACGGGTGGCATTGATGGTGTCCCCTTGAAAGTGGTCGTTGGGGATACGGCCAGCAACCCGGCAGAGGCAGCCAACGTTGTTCGAAAATTGGCCATGGATGACAAGGTCTTGGTGATCCAGGGTCCTTTTTACAGCAGCGAGTGCGAGGTAGCATTCCCAGTTGCGAACGAGCTCAAGGTCCCGGTCATATCCCAGGCCTCCAGCAAACCCGGCATCGGGGCGGCCAACAGGCCATATGCCTTCCGTAATTGTCCGGACGAGGCAACCGCAGCGAAACCGGCGGTGAAAAAGTTCATCGAGAAATACAATATCAAGTCGGTCGCGGTGGTACACGACGTAAAAGACGCGGTGTCCAGATCGCTAGGTACAGAGGTCTTCCCTCCCCTGTTCAAGAAGGAGGGTATAAACATCGTCAATGAGGGCAACTACATCACATATCAGCACGGGGACTTCGATATGCGTGCCCAGGTGACAAAGTTGAAGGGTTACAACTTCGACGGGATAGTATTCGGTGGACTCTACATGGACTGCGCCACCTTCATCAAGGAAGCCCGGAGACAAGGGCTCAGTCAGCCTCTCATGAGTGGCGTGACTATCGTCAACGAGTATCTCATCAAGCAGGCAGGTAGCGCGGCAGAGGGGATCATGGCCCCTACGACCTTTTGGCCTCAGATGCCCGGTGTGGTCCAGAGGTTCGTAAGGGAATTCTCCAAGAGGGCTGGCGGGGTGTTCCCTACCGTCCAGGACGCCCATTGCTACGACAATATGTACTTGCTCACTCACATCATGGAGACCATGGACGTCACCAACAAACCCGAGGATCTGGCCAAGGATCGAGAAAAGATCATGAAGGGCCTGACTGCGACCAAAGATTTCCAGGGGGTCGAAGGGCTCGTCGGTTTTGACCAAAACGGCGACGGTGTGGTGCAGGTCTACGTCATCGAGGTGAAGAACGGCAGGTGGGTCGAGGTGAAGTAATCCCTCTACGCTCCGACTTGCCAAGGGACGGACCTGGAAAAGAAACGCCAGGGAGCGCCTAGGATGTATTCGACTGTACAGCCGAGGGCCGT
>CAZOXN010000215.1:0-5238 GCA_964583655.1 uncultured Desulfarculaceae bacterium
GGAGGAGATCGGGATCCGCAACATCTATGACCTTGAATCCAAGAAACGGATCGTCAAGTACCTGGCAGGGATAGATGAGTGATGGCGACCCTGCACCGCTTTGTGCTGCGATTCCCTTGACTCTCGGAGGGGCAGGGATATCATAATAAATCACGCCCTCGATATCCTCGGGATGGGCCAGTGGGTGATGGAGATCAGGGACCTCACAATCTGTTTGCCGGGCATGGCGTGGCCTCGTGCCTCGACGGTCACGCTGCACGCCCCGCTGGCCCACTGCCCTGGGCAAGGGGGGCTCAGGAGCCGCCCAGTGGACTTGGATGGCACCATAGAGCTCTTTCTCGATGCCGGCGTATGGACCGAGCCACGGCAGCGGACCGCTACGGTATACACATCCCGAAGGACCGAAGGGCCCCTCTTCGTTTCCAAGGGGCTCGTGGTGGATCTCTTCGTCTGAAGGCGATTTCCGCTTCCGCCTACCTCTTCTCCTTTCCAGGGACCATGGGCACGAAACGCACAGGGAGGAGGTTTTCCTTGCGGATACTTCCCTCGGTCTTGGTGACGCGTATCAGGTCCTGACTCCCCACCCCGACGGGCAGGACCATCTTTCCCCCTACCTTGAGCTGCTTGACGAGCTCCTGAGGGATCTCAGGCGGTGCTGCGGTGACGATGATGGCGTCGAAAGGGGCCTTCTCGGGCCAGCCGAGGTACCCGTCCCCGCATCTCACTTCCACGTTCTGGTACCCGAGCTCCTGGAGGCGTCTCGCCGCCTCCTGGGCCAAGGGCTCCAGGATCTCTATGGAATAGACCTCCCGCACCAGCACGGAAAGGACAGCGGCCTGGTATCCCGAGCCGGTACCGATCTCCAGGACACGGTCTTCTACCTTTAGCCCCAAGGCCTCGGTCATGTACGCGACTATATAAGGTTGCGAGATGGTCTGGTCATGGCCTATGGGGAGCGGCCTGTCGGCATAGGCCTCTTTGGAGTATTTGTCCGGCACGAAGAGGTGCCTGGGGACTGTGCGCATGGCCCACAGGACGCGCGCATCCTTGACCCCGCGGCCCGCTATCTGCTTGCGCACCATCTCCTCGCGCTCCCCCTCCCTGGACGCAGGCCCTTGGGCAGAGGAGGCCGAAAGGGATGTGATCCATCCCAAGGTCAACCCCAGCAGGAGGATGAATGCGGTCTCTGAGCGGAGCATCTTCGGGACCTCCTTGTCTTCTCGTTATGGTAGTCAAGATGAATCGTGATCCAGTATACTAGCTTTCTAAAGGATTGGGCACGGTGTGCATCATCGGGTTGCGTGTCCCTTGAGACGAGGAGGTGATACACATGGCCGAGGAGATATACAAGAAGCTTTGCGATGCCATGGCCCAGAGGGGGGGGATGTACCCGGGCATGGACATCCCGGAGTTCTACGCCGTGGCCGAGGAGCTCTTCACCCCCGAGGAGGCGGCTTTGGCTGTGGCCATGCCGCGCAAGCCGTCCACCGCTGCTGCCATCGCTCAGGCCGCTGGGGGGGGAGAGGAGCAGGTCGCCGAGGTCCTCGAGGCCATGGCAGACAAAGGGCTTTGCAGTTCCTTTGTCAGAGATGGGGCCCGTCATTACGCCGCGGTCCCTTTCGTGCCCGGGATATTCGAATTCCAGTTCATGAGGGGCACCAGCACGGAGAGGGATCGTAGGCTCGCCAGGCTGATTCATGCTTACAAGGAGGCTGTGGATGCCAGGCGTGGTTCGAGGAAGGCGTCCTTCCCCACCGCTCGGGTCATCACCGTGGAGAAGACCATCCGTCCTGGCAGCACTGTCCACACATATGACCAGGTGTCTTCTTATATCGCCAAGGCTGACCACATCGCTGTGACCACGTGTTTCTGCCGCCACGAGGGGAGACTCCTGGAGGAGGAGAAGGATTGCGGAAAGCCCTTGGATGTCTGCATGCAGTTTGGGCCCGGGGCGCAGTACGTGATAGAGAGGGGGAGGGGCCGAGAGGTGACCAAGCAGGAGGCCATGGAGGTCTTGAAGAGGTCCGAGGAGGCTGGCCTCGTCCACACCAGCAACAACCTCCAAGAGGGTATCGACTTTTTGTGCAACTGCTGCCCTTGTCACTGCATGATCCTGAAGGAGGCCCTGACATACAGCGAGCCCGGAAGGTTTCTCTATTCAGCCTTCAGGCCTAGTCTCGACCCGCAAAGGTGCGTGGGATGCGAGACGTGCGTGGAGCGGTGCCCTGCGGGGGCCCTCAGGATGAACGGGGATGTCCCAGAGTTGGACACAAGGCGCTGTTTCGGTTGCGGCGTATGCGCCACAGGGTGCCCTTCCGAGGCCATAGAGATGGTGGAGAGACCGGAGGTCAAGGAGCCGCCCCTCAATCGTAGGGCCCTGGCAGAGGCCCTGTTCGGAGGCAGATAGGCCTTCTTCACTCGATGACGACGGCCTCTTTCCTGCGATCTTGGACGGCCGGGCCCAAGCTCTATGCCCGGTGGCAGTGCACTGTTGGAGGAGTATCCCATGTCTGTGCTCTTCGAGCCCACACAGATCAAGGGCGTGCGTCTGGAGAATCGGTTCGTGAGGTCTGCTACATGGGAGGGCATGGCGACCGAGGATGGGGCATGCACCCCGAGGCTCTTGGAGCTGATGGTCGCTCTCGCCGAGGGTGGGGTCGGTCTCATCATGACGAGTCACGCATACGTCAGCAAAGAGGGGCAGGCAAGCCCTTGGCAGCTGGGGATCCATCAGGACGAGATGGTCCGAGGGCTGGGGGAGATGGTCCGTGAGGTTCACGCGCGTGGCGGCAGGATCTTTGCCCAGGTCGCCCATGGGGGGGTCCTCGCAAATCCTCAGCTTTCAGGGCTGGAGCCCACGGGCCCTTCGAGGGTGGAGGAGCTGGTGTCCCATGCCCATCGAGAGATGTCCATTGAAGACATCCAGAAGGTGATAGAGGCCTTCGGCCTGGCGGCCTCGCGGGCCAAGGAGGCCGGTTTTGACGGCGTCCAGATCCATGCGGCGCATGGCTATTTGCTCAGCCAGTTCCTCTCGCCTGCCTTCAACAGGCGAAAGGACGGGTACGGTGGGAGATGGGAGAATAGGGCCAGGGCCCTCATGGAGGTCTACGGGAGTGTCAGGGGGGCTGTGGGCGAGGACTTCCCCGTGATGGTGAAGATGAACAGTCAGGACTACCTGGACGGAGGTCTCTCACTGGACGAGTCGACACGCGTGGCCGAGATGCTCTCCGAGGCGGGGGTGGACGGCATCGAGGTGAGCGGAGGGACCCTCCTGTCGGGCAAGTTCATCCCATCGAGGTTGGGAATCTCTTCCCCGGAAAAGGAGGGCTACTTTCAGGACGCGGCCAGGGCCTTCAAGGGCCGCGTGGCCGTCCCGATCATCCTGGTGGGAGGCATACGCTCTTACGAGGTGGCGAGACGGCTGGTAGAGGGGGGGGTGGTGGACTACATATCCATGAGCCGTCCCTTCATCAGGGAGCCAGGCATAGTGAAGCGGTGGAAGGCCGGGGATACCCGCAGGGCGGATTGCATCTCGGACAGCAAGTGCCGGGTTGCCGGTCTGGCAGGGGAGGGCGTTCACTGCGTAGTGAAGGATGGAAGAGAGTCTTAGCACTTTACCCTTGGGGGGCGGCCCTTTGTCCCGGAGACCTGCTTCGGCACGAGAGCGATCGGGGGCACCCATCGCAGGTGAGCATTGCAAGGATCAAGTCCTTGCCATTTCCCCCAGGAGGGTGAATAATATGCCGCCTAAAGGCCCTTGAAAAGACATGGGAAAACGAGGCCGTCCTGGAGCAAATGGACGATAATCACAGCACAAAGAAGAAAGGGAATTACTTCTGGATAAAGCCCGTCGTGCTGGTGGTCCTTGTGGGCGGTCTTTCCCTCGTGTCCTACAAGACCGGTGTCTTCCATTTCTTTCTGAAAAAAGAGCGCCTCATAAGCTTTCTTCAGTCCTTGGGGCCCATGGCGGTCCTCGGGTTCGTGCTGCTTCAGGCAGCCCAAGTGGTCTTCGCCCCCGTACCCGGGGAGGTGACCGGGCTGCTGGGCGGCTACCTTTATGGGACTATAGGGGGCATCCTCCTTTCCACCTTGGGCCTGACCATGGGTTCGTATGCCGCCTTCGCATTGTCGAGGAGTTACGGCAGGCCGCTCGTGGAAAAATTCGTCAGCAAATCGACCATGGAGCGGTTCGACTATCTCCTCCATCACAAAGGGGCTTTCATAGTCTTCCTCCTCTTCCTCATTCCGGGTTTCCCCAAGGATACCCTTTGCTACTTCCTGGGGTTGGGGCACCTGACCACTGCTGAGTTCCTGCTCATAGGAGGGACCGGACGCCTTCTGGGCACGGTGATGTTGACCCTCGGGGGGGATTACATAAGGCACCACCAGTACGGAAGGTTTTCTGTGCTGGTGGGTGTCGCCCTGGTGGTGCTCTTCTTGGCCATGGCATACAGGGACAAGCTGGAGAGGTTGTTCAGGTTGTGGCATGTCAGGGAATACAGGAGAAAGAGGATAAAGCGCAAGTCCGGTCCTCCAGGGAAGACCTTGGAGAACTTCAATTCCAGGGGTGCCCCTTAGGCGAGCCCGAGGAGTCGGGCCGCGTTTCGGCCCAGCACCGCATCGATCTCCTCGCGGGTGAAACGGATACCCTCCGGGGCATTTTCCGGCAACCCCTTGATGAGCTCAACGTAGTCCTTGTCCGGAAGCACGGGTCTGAGATACGGGCCATCCGTCCCGAACAGGACCCGGTCCGGCCCGAAGTTGTCAAGGGCGGCCCTCAGGGACTCGCAGAAGAGTCGAAACTCGTGGGCAGCCCTGCGCTGCCAGTCGGAGCAGTCCGTCCACAAATTGGTCTTGCAGGCCCCCATGTGAAAGAGCTGGTGACGGAAACCGTGACCCATGTGGGCGGCCACCACTATGAGGTCAGGGAAGTCCGAGCATACCTCGTCCAGCCATATGGGGTCGCAGTACTTGCTGTAGAGCGGTTGGAGGATGTGGCCGGTGTGGACGATCACAGGCGCTCTTCGATGGCAAAGCATCTCGAACAAGGCATAACACTCCTTGCTGTTGGGATAGAACCCGGAACCTGGATGCAGCTTCACCCCCTTCATGCCCCATTCCTCCAAGGCCTTCAGCACGAGGCTCCTCGCCTCGGGCCTTCTGGGGTCCACAGAGGCGAAGGCCAGGAACCGGTCTTCATGGCGCCTCTGAAGCTCAGCAAACGTTCGATTCACCTCC
>CAZOXN010000216.1:0-5218 GCA_964583655.1 uncultured Desulfarculaceae bacterium
ATACGCGAGTTTCGAGACCACCTTAGCTGGCTCACCGGATTCATCAAAGACGTGTACCTCCCGGACGCTCAGGCAATGGCCCAAGTCTATCCCGATTACCTTGAGCTGGGGAGGGGATGGGGCAATTTGCTGGCGTACGGTGTCTTCGACCTGGATGACTCCGGTCAGACACGGCTATTGAAGCGCGGCTACATCCAAGACGGTAGCACCGACCCTGTGACCAGCCTGAACGACGCAGACATCAAAGAGATGGTGACACATTCCTGGTACCAGGACTCCACTGACGGGCTCTCCCCGGCAGCAGGGCAGACGGAAGCCGTTTATCCCAAGGCTGATGCCTATTCGTGGCTGAAGGCCCCAAGGCTTATGGGCAATCCGTTCGAGGCGGGACCATTGGCCCGCATGTGGGTGAACGGCGATTACAGGCGAGGCATCTCTGTGATGGACCGCCACTTGGCACGCGCCCATGAGGCCCTCAAGGTGGCAATTGCCATGGACGGATGGCTGAACCGGCTTCGTGTAGGCAGCCCAGTGTACTCCCCCTATCAGACCCCTTCGTCCGGATCCGGGGTGGGCATGACCGAGGCCCCACGCGGCGCCCTGGGTCATTGGGTCCAGATCACAGGGGGAAGGCTCTCACGCTATCAGGTGATCACCCCCACCTGCTGGAATGCTTCCCCACAGGACGATGGCGGGGTCCCTGGGCCGATGGAGAAAGCCCTTATCGGCACCCCCATCGGGGATCCGGAGCGACCCATAGAGGCCTTGCGGGTCGTCCATTCCTTTGATCCATGCCTCTCCTGCGCAGTGCACGTCATGCGGCCCGAAAGAGATCTGGTGGCTGTCCACTTGGCAGTGGTCTAGTGAGGCGAAGCCCGCTGTGAGGAACCTGATCATTGGAATTGGGAACTTGCTGCTGGGCGATGAGGGTGCCGGGGTGCACGCGGCGCGTGCCCTGCGGCAGGTCGCCCTTCCTGCTGACACGACTCTCATCGAGATAGGAACGGCCATCCTGGAAGCGCTGCCATATCTGGAGGAGGCCACGCGAGTGATCCTTCTGTATGCCGTGAAGGGAGGCCTTCCCCCGGGGACCGTTTACTCCATGCCCCTCGAGGGCTTCCGCGGCAAGGAATCAATTGCCTCCTTGCATGGTCTGGACTTCTTCAGCGTCATGGCCCTGGCTCGCAGGGAACGGCCTCCCGAGGCGTGGGTAATAGGAGTGGAGCCGGCCAGGATAGAGTGGAGATTGGACTTGTCGCCGGAGGTGGCGGCAGCAATCCCTATCCTCGCCCGGGAGGTAGAGGAACGATGTTGGGCCCCCTCTTGGCACAGGCTCCGTTGCCAGGGCAGGGCCTGCCCGCCCATTCCTTGACAGACCTCTCTTTGGGCCACAACCTCGATCTTGACAAGAAAGAGGCGCCCCTTGTGAAGCCTCTCTTCCGCACTGTAATCTTCTCAAGAGGCCTTTTGGCCTCCCTTGCCAGCAGACCTTGAAATCTCGACGATTCCCCGAGGAGCCGTCACCGAGGTGAAAGGCAAGTGCCAGACGTTTCTTGACAACTTGAACGGAGCCGCGATGCGGCAGATCATGCGACTGGACGGAGTCTGCCTAGGTGAAACGAAGGGGATGGAGCCCGGCCTAGTGAGAGAGCAGGGGCAGAGGCAGCTATTCAGGATGGGCCTGAAGTGCGCCCTCAGGGCCTGGTGAAAGAGAGAGGGCCGAGGGGCCCACAGAGGCCGTGGCCCGGGCCCACATTGCCTCCACCGATGTTCAGCGGGGAGCGGGAGATCCGCACAAAGACGTCGGGGGATTGGTGGCACAAGCCGAGGTGTGGTATCCTTGAGACCCCACACGTTCAAAGGGCGCACCATCCGCTGCCTGGCAGGAGGAGAGATGCCAAAGGAAAGGACCATAAAGGACCTCAAGGACGAGATGATGATATACGAGCCGGAGGCGGATCTCATCCACTTCCTCAACCGCACGGCCAGTAGGATATACCAACTCCATCAGCAGGGGATGGACAGCCGCACCATCGAGGATGTCATGCGCAAGGAGTTCGAGATCCCAGAGGGCAGGGACCTCCAGGCAGACATCCAGCGATGTCTGAAGGAATTCCGACAAAAGGACCTCCTGGGGGGCGAAGGAGAGGGGTAGTGACCCGGGCGCGACCCATCCTCCGATTCATTATCCTGTTGCTCCTTGCCGGTGTGATGGTGTCGGGGGGGTCCTCCTGTCACCGGTGGTTCATGATCCAGGTGACTGAGCCGGACAAGGCCCTGGTGATGGTGGATGAGTGGGAGATACCTCCATTGGGAGATGACCTGGATCAGGGCTCCCTCAGGCGCGCCGTTCTCCAAAGCCTGGCTTATCTCGACCGACTCCCTCCCGAACGCAGCTTCGTGTACGGCCCCTTGAGAGCCGATGTGCAGGAGGTGCGTCAGACCCTCTCGTCGTTCTTGGCGCTCGTGGAGGGGCGTTGGGATCGCGAGGCCCTGGCCAGGCGCCTCCACAGGGAGTTCATCTGGTTCCGAGCCGCTGGGAGGGACCTCTTCGGCACCGTGCTGTTCAGCGGTTACTATCTCCCTGTCCTGGAAGGACGCCTGAGACCGGAAGGCGATTTCCGCTATCCCATCTATAGGCCCCCCTCCGACATGCTGGAGGTCGAGCTCGGCCATTTCAAGGGGCAACCCCATGGCGAGCGCCTCGTGGCAAGGCTGGCGGGCCGAAGGGTGGTCCCTTATTACACCAGGGCCGAGATCGATGGAGGTGGAGTCCTCCAAGGGAGAGGCCTGGAGCTCGTTTGGCTGAGAGATCCAGTGGATCGATTCTTCCTGCACGTCCAGGGCTCTGGGCGAATCCTCCTGGAGGAAGGCCAGACCATGCACGTGAACTACGCTGGCAGCAACGGGCACCCCTATGTCAGCATAGGCAGGATCCTGGTCGAGGAGGGGGCAATCCCTCGGGAGCAGATGTCCATGCAGGCCATACGTGCCTACCTCAGGGAGCACCCCGACCGCATCGAGGGACTGTTCTCCTCGAACCCGAGCTACGTCTTCTTCCGGCAGGTGGAAGGGGGCCCGTTGGGAAGCCTGGAGATCCCCGTCACGCCTGGTCGTAGTATCGCCACAGACAGCCGCTTGTTTCCCAAGGCAGGCCTTGCCTTCATTCGGTCCCAAAGGCCGGCCTTGGATGAGGATGGGCGCGTCGTCTCCTGGCAACCGTTTTCTCGCTTCGTGCTCAACCAGGACACAGGAGGGGGGATCCAGGGTGCCGGAAGGGTGGACCTTTACTGCGGGTCAGGGAGAGAGGCCGAGATCATGGCTGGACATCTGAGACACCATGGGAGTCTCTTTTTCCTCTTGAAGAGGAGAGGGTAGGGACAAGGGAGCACCATCCCCGGTCAAAGGGGGCGAGGAGGGAGACCATGAGCAATGGCTACGCAGGCCGCATCCTGTTGGTGGACCTCACTGCCGGAAGACACGCGGTGGAGGGGCTTCCAGTCGATCAAGCCCACCTCCTCTTGGGCGGATTCGGTATGAACAATGCCCTGGCCTTCAGGTACCTGCCTCCCCGTGTGGACCCCCTCTCCGAATCGAATGTCCTGATCCTCGGCGCTGGCCCCCTGGTGGGGACCATGACCCCGGGGGGAGTGCGCCTCATGGCCACGACCAAGCAGCCGCTCAACGGGGCCGTGGCGGCCGCTGCCGGGAGCCTGAGCTTGGGGAGCGAACTCAGGTGGGCTGGATACGACCACGTGGTGATCACCGGCCGCTCGGCCAGACCTGCGATCCTCCTGATCCTGGACGATACAGTGGAGCTTCAGGACGCATCGGACCTCTGGGGGCTCGGCATCAACCAGACCACAGACATCCTGATGCAGCGTCACCCAGGGGCCGGTGTCCTGGCCATAGGGCCAGCCGGGGAGCGGCAGGTCTCCTTCGCCATCGCCCTGGTGGACCGAAGCGCCACCATCGGCAGGGGTGGACTCGGGGCAGTCATGGGCTCCAAGGGCCTCAAGGCCATCGTGGCCAAAGGGACCAAGGGGGTGACGCTGGCCGATGGCAAGGCCCTTGTCGATCTTGTGGGCCACCTCCACGAACGTCTGCGATCATTCCCGGGCCGCTCTTCTGTCTTCGATCTCGGCATGATGGTGGGCTGGGACTCCTCCGTGCAGGTCCTTTTTCCCAACTCCCCGCTCCAGCAGGATAGGCTCACCAAGTCCTTCGGCCCCCAGGCCTATCGCTGCCTCAAGGCGAGGCGCGCCGCCTGTCCCTCGTGCTTCGTGCCGTGCAAGGATGTCCTGCGGATCCCAGGGGAGGCAAAGGAGATGACCCCCACGAGCTTCCTCAACGTCGCCCTCATGGGGTACCGATTCGGGATGGACGCCACCAGGGCAGCCATGTTGCTCGACGAACTCAACGACCTTGGCCTGGACCTGATGACCTTCGGTGCCATGGCCCATTGGGCGATTCAGGCCTCGGAGAGCGGGACAGTGGGGGTGAAACCCATGACCAGGGGGGCGGAGACCGTGCGCCATCTCCTGGACCAGGTCATGAGCGGGCAAGGGCTTGGAGGGGTCATGGCCGGGGGATGGAAGGCGCTGGAAGACGAATTCGGCCCGGCTGCCCTTTCCCCTGTCCCCTTGGTCAGACACATGGATGCCCTGTACGACCCTAGGTTCTCGGGACTGGGGACCATGGAGTTCGAGCAAGTGGTGTGCCCCAGGGGCCCCACATCGGCCACGGCCGGGAGTCCCACGTACTTGCCTGGGGTGACCTCGGACAAGATGGCCCGGCACCTGGACCGCATGGGCGTCCCTGCCACGGCTGTCAACAGGATACTCGGCCACCCCCTTGGCCTGGACGTGGGGAGACTATCAGCATACGCCGAGCACTGGTACAGCGCCCTCTCCTCCCTCGGGATCTGCATGCGGGCCCAGAACAATCGCTTTTACAGCGCCGAGCTGTGTGCCGCCCTGTACAGCGCCGCAACCGGTCTGGAGCTGGACCGGGAGGGACTCATGCTCGCCGCGGAGAGGGGTTGGAACCTCCTGAGGCTCATCAATGCCCGCGAGGCCGCTGAAAACCAAGACCGGGTCCCCCCACAATGGTTCGAGCCAGTCGAGGCAGGTGGGAAGACCCTGGTGATGCAGGATTACTATCGACGCTGCTCCCTCTCTCAGGAAGACCTGGAGGGATTCCTTGAAAGCTATTACGA
>CAZOXN010000217.1:0-5210 GCA_964583655.1 uncultured Desulfarculaceae bacterium
ATGCAGACGGGCTCAGGATCTACAAGGGACGGGTCGACTCCCTGCTGGTGGGACCTCACGTCGCCAGAAACCTCATGGAGGGGAGCCCGATACATGACACCCTCAGGGCGGTCATGAGGCACATCTCCCCCCTGAACCTCCTGGATCCCGACTCCCCGGAGTTCTCCCCGAAGAGGTGCAGGACACTCCACGACATCACCAGGTTCTGTCACGAGAGATCTGTCCAGGAGATGTTCGACTTCGGCAAGGTCCACCGGTTCCCCGAGCGTTCCAGCAAACAACTCCTGTGCGAGGTCCCCATGCAGTGGTGGGTCCTCAACCTGGACGATGGTTTCAAGAACGAGGTGGGAGGCAGGTATGTGGAGCTCAGCAACATCGCGTGCATCCCCATGCTGGCCCTTTGGGAAGGGATCACCAGCGTCCCGTGGCAGGGCCCTCCTCCGGTGGACACCCGGGGCTTCATGGCGGTGATGGTCCAGGCCACCACCAATCCGGCCCTGGACCCCTCCATGCGTTCACCTTACGCCGCTAGGAACTATTTCATGATATCGAGGAACTTCTGCTGCCTCAATTCCAGGTTCGGGTTCCATTTCTCGGTGATAGAGACGCTCTTTTGGGATAGGGCCTCGGAGAACTACATCAGCTTCCAGTTCAAGGGAGGGGCAGCGGACTACGGCAGGAGGGTGAGGCGCACCCTGTTCGTGGCCCATATCCTGCGCGAATATGGATTCCGTGTGGAGGTGAAGGAGGACGCAGTGTTCGCCAGGCTGGAGGGACTGGAAGAAGGGGCCATGAGGGAGAGGCTGCGAGTGCTGGGGTATCTGATCATACACACCCGTCAGTTGGACATGATCATGGCCAACGATTCCTCCATCAATTACCACAAGGAGAAGATCCTCTCGGACCTGAAGTGGGTGGCCAAGGGGGGGCACCCGAAGGAGGCAAAGGAGGCAACCGGCCTCCAGTGATGGCACATCGGATGGTCAGCTGGCTTTTTGCGTCGGGTGACCATGGGCCTGGCCTTCACGAGGGCGAGAGGCAATCCGAGAGGGAATCGGGGCGGGGTCCTACCTACCAGTATCAGTTTCTTCGGGATGCCACGAAGTCGGCCACTGCCAGCAAGGATGCCTTGTCCCTGCTCTCCGGTATGCGGATCAGATGTGCCTTGGCCTCCTGGACATAGCGCCGGGCCATCTCGTGGGTGTAGTCGAGACCATCGTAGCCGTGGATGATCTCCAGGATCTCCAGGAGATCCCTGGGGTCCTGGGACCGAGAACGTATGATCTGCGAGAGCCTCTCCCTCTCCGCCTCGGTGCTGCGAGAAAGGGTGCGTATGACGGGCAGGGTGACCTTCCCCTCGTTCAGGTCCTTGCCGATGGTCTTGCCCAGTTCCTCTTGCTCGGCAGCGTAGTCCAGTACGTCATCCACCAACTGGAAGGCCATCCCGAGGTTCATCCCGAAGGCGGCCAGGTCCTCCTCCCATTCCTGGCGATTCCCCAGGATGGCTCCCATGCGGCATGCCGCTGAGATGAGGACGGCCGTCTTCGCCCGAACGATGGCGAGGTAGTCCTCCTCGCTGATCCGGGGATCCCCGCTCTTGGCCAGCTCCAGGATCTCGCCCTCGGCCAGCTGGCGGCAGGTGCTGGACATGAGATCGAGGATCCTCATGTCCCTGTGTTCCACCATGGTGCAAAAGGCGCGGGTGAAGAGGAAATCCCCCACCAGTATGCTCGTCTCGCTGTTCCAGATGTAATTCACCGACCGGGAGCCGCGGCGAAGGTTTGCGTGGTCCACCACATCGTCGTGGAGCAACGTGGCGGTGTGGATGAGCTCCACCACGGCGGCCATGGCGAGGTGCGAAGACCCGGCGTAATCGCATGCTTTGCTGGAGAGGATGGTCAGGACTGGGCGCATGCGCTTGCCCCCGCTCCGAAAGATGTACTGCCCCACCTGGGAGATGAGCAGGACGTCCGAATGGAGGCTCCCCACCAGCATCTTCTCCACGAGCTCCAGCTCCTCCCGCACGTACTGGAAGACCTCTTCGATGCTCACGAGGGCCTGGCCCAAAGGGGAGCTCCTCTCTTCAGAAGGGGATATCATCGTCCGAGACCATCGAGGGCTCTTGAGCCGGAGGGGGAAGGTCCTCGATCTCCTGTGTCGGGGGTGCCTCGCCTGAAGGGGGACTGAGCATCTGCATCTGGGAGGCGACGATCTCCGTAGTCCATCTCCGGTTCCCGTCCCTGTCCTCCCATTCCCTGGTCTGGATGCGTCCCTCCACGTAGACCAGCCGGCCTTTGGACAGGTACTGGTCGCAGATCTCGGCCAGCTTTCCCCAAGCCACGATCTGATGCCAGTCCGTGCGCTCCTCGCGCTGCCCCTCCCGGTTGGGCCGCTGGGCTGAGGTGGCTATGCGGAACGTCACCACAGGGGTCCCGCTGGCCGTGTATCTCTTGACTGGATCGGCCCCCAGTCTCCCTATCAGGATCGCCTTGTTGACACTGGCCATCTCTTCCTCCTCCAAAGGGGGGCTCGAGGCTCCGGAGACGCGCTCTTCCCCTCTCGCGCGCCATATTCCGGAATATAACATGTAACATCTTTTGGTGCCTTTGTAAATCATCCGGCTGGTTTCATGTCGCTGGAGTGGGAGGGCCCCATCTCGATGCGCTTCACGCCTCGGCGATCACCATGTCGCGCGTCCCGGTCGCGCCTCGGGATCGCCTTGGCACGGGGAGTCGAGCCGCTAGACGCGATGCTTCCTGCTCGCCCCCGATGGGTGCCCCATCGCCCTCCTGCGAAGCGCTGTTCTCCGGGGGCAGCGTCCCCCAACCCGAGGGTCCAAGATTGGGGGGTCCATGGAATCACCCACTGGCAACCTGCAACCGACCACGAGCCAAGCCTCGGATCCGTCACCTTTGAAGTCGTCTCCTGAAGGGCGATGGCCTCGTTGACTGCCTGGAGGGGAGCGCCTATAATGGGCTTGAACTCCTGCCATTTGAGGGACTTGGAAAAGGGTACTGATGAGCCGAGTCCACTATTCGCAGCGCCGGGTCTCCCAACCGGATTCGCACAGTGCTCAGGGTCTTTCACCGCACAGCAGGGGTTTGAGGTATTGCTCCCCGAGGTGCAGAGGATTGCAGTGATGATCCGCACGGTATTTGTCCATCTCAACGTGATCCTTTCCTTCCTCGTCCTGGTGATCCTCCAGGGCCTGGCCGCCATCGTGGACCCATCCAGAGACCTGGCCCACGGTGTGGCGAGGATCTGGGGACGCTGGATCCTCCTGGCCGGGGGGATCAAGGTCTCTGTCAGGGGGGCGGAGAACATCCTCCGGGGGCGGCCCCAGGTGTTCTTCTGCAACCACTTGAGCTACTTCGACATCTGCTGCCTCTTGGCCTACCTGCCCGTCCAGTATCGGTGGGTGGCCAAGGAGGAGTTGTTCCACATCCCGCTCTTCGGGGTGGCCATGAGGCTCGGCGGGTACATCCCCATCGACCGCTCCAACGCGCGCAAGGCACATCGAAGCATGGTGACCGCGGTGGAGAGGGTCAAGGCAGGGACCTCCATAGTCATATTCCCGGAAGGGACCAGGGGCCAGGGCCGTGATCTCCAGGCGTTCAAGAGCGGGGGGGCGGTCCTGGCCTTGAGGGCCCAGGTGCCGGTGGTGCCTGTGGTCATCCTCGGGACGGAGAAGGTCCTCCCCAGGGGGACACTGAGGGTGGGAAAGGGCGCTGTGGAGATCAGGGTCGGGGAGCCCATCCCTACCGAGGGACTCACCATGCGAGACAAGAGGACGCTCCTGAGCCGTGTCCGCGAGGCCATGCTGGCCATGTCCGATGGGGCTGGTCCGAGGAGTCAGAAGCCATGAGCGGCAGGGCGGCCCGTGCGGCCATGGATAAGGAGTCGGTCCGGCTGATCCCCCTGGGCGGGCTGGGGGAGATCGGCCTGAACTGCCTGGCCTTGGAGTGCAGGGGGAGGATACTGGTCATAGACGCAGGCTCCATGTTTCCTGAGGATCACATGTTGGGTGTGGACCTCGTGATACCCGACGTCCATTACCTGCGGGAGAGGGCCGACAAGATCGTGGGGATCGTCCTCACCCACGGGCACGAGGATCACATCGGAGCGCTGCCTTTCCTGTTGCCGCAATTCCCAGGGGTGGCCCTGTACGGGACACCCATGACCCTTGGCCTGGTAAAGGAGAAGCTGTGCGAGCACCGGCTGGACCCCATGCCGGAGATGGTGGAGGTGCGTCCAAGGCAGGCCTTGCGACTGGGGCCGTTCGACCTGGAGTTCCTCAGGGTCTGCCACAGTATAACCGACGGGCTCGGCCTGGCCATCCATACCCCAGTGGGCCTCCTGGTGCACTCCGGGGACTTCAAGTTCGACCCCTCGCCGGTGGGTGAGGAGCCCCTGGACATCCAGGGCTTCGGCCGGTTGGGAGGTCAGGGTGTCCGGCTGCTCCTGAGCGATTCCACCAATGTGGAACATGCCGGGTTCTCCATGTCCGAGCGTCAGATACAGAGGAACTTGGAGGACATCTTCCGCACTTGCACCGGCCGGATCATCTTCACCACCTTCTCATCCAACATCCAGAGGATCCGTGGGGTCATCGAACTGGCCGAGCGATTCGGGAGGAGGGTCTGCATCATCGGCAGGAGCATGTGTGTGGCAGCGCGGCTCGCCGGGGAACTGGGATACCTCACCGTCCGACGAGGGATGGTGCTGGATTCCTCTGAGATCCCCAACACCCCCAAGGAGCGCCTCCTGGTCCTGACGACCGGGAGCCAGGGGGAGCCGCTCTCGGCCCTGTCGCTCATGGCCACGGGGACTCACAAGTGGCTCAAGGTGGAGAAGGGTGACACGGTGATCTTCTCCAGCCGTTTCATACCGGGAAATGAGAAGGCCATCTACGCCATCATCAATGCCCTCTCCAAGGGGGGGGCGAGGGTCATATACGAGCCCTTGGCCAGGGTGCACGTCTCAGGCCACGCCAGCAGGGAAGAGCTCAAGCTCATGATCCACCTGGTCCGGCCCGAATACTTCATCCCGATCCATGGGGAACACCGGCACCTGGTGCAGCATGTGGAGCTGGCCCAGGAGGTGGGGATCGCCCCTGGGAATGCCTGGGTGGTGGAGAACGGCGAGGTGGTGACCATCGGTAGGGACAAGCTAGTACGTGAAGGGCGTGTGGAGACCGGTCGCATCTACGT
>CAZOXN010000218.1:0-5201 GCA_964583655.1 uncultured Desulfarculaceae bacterium
GGTCCTGCACACCCTGCCTCTCAGCCAAGACCAGGTTCTGTGCCGGGAAAAGAAAGGCGTACTCGTGGCTGATGCTGTGGGCGGGGGTGGATCCGCAGCAGCTCCAATCCTGCAAAGGCTTGAGCTCGTGCCCGAAGGCCTGGGCCACGGCCTCGAAGGACTCCTGCATCTCGCGGCCGCTGGACACCAGGGAGCAACCGGGATAGTAATCGATCGGCCTCATCTAAGCCTCCATGATCTTTCGGATCTGCTTTCGCCCCCCTGACCGCGAGGGGAAGAGTCTGAAACGCCCCTTCCGCATCATCTGCATGCCAGCGGACATATCCTGGAAAAAGGTCCCTGTGAGCAATTTGTATCTCGCCATGAGACCTAGCTCGAAGACCCGTCCGCGCTTTCTTACCTGGTCCAGGAAGGCCTTGTGAAACGAGAGGATCGCTGGCTCGGAGACCTTGATCCTTTCCTCCAGGGCCATCTCCCTGAAGGTGTCCATCAGGGCGGGGATGTTCACGCGGTTGGGACATTGGGAGATGCAACTGTAGCAGCCTATGCAGAGCCAGATGGCCCGGCTTTCCAACACCTTCCTCTTCATCCCGAACTGCATCATGCGGATGAGCTGATTGGGGTTGTAATCCATGGCCTCCACCACCGGGCAGCCGCCGGCACAGCTCAGGCAATGAAAACAGCCCTCGAAGGTTTGCCCGCTTCGACGGGATACCTCGTTCAGGAAGGATCGGTCCATCTCACAGCTCTCCTCTCATCGATCATGACCTGCCTTGGGGCGCCCTGGGCACCGCGATCCCATCTCCATCCTGCGAAAATACATACGACCGGTGTCGAGCTTGGCCTAAGCGTCCAAACCGAGCTCCCTCTTCACGGTCCTCACCAGTTCCTCCGGGTTGACGGGCTTCTCGACAAAAGCAGAAGGCTTCCTGAGCTTGAGGCCCTCGAAGAATCCCTTGAAATCCGCCGAAAACCTCTCCTGGATCCCCGTGACTATCACCACGGGGATGTCCTGGTATCTCTCGTCCTTCTTGATCTTGTTGAAGAGGTTTATGCCTGTCTTCATGGGCATCATGAGGTCCAGGAGGATGAGGTCAGGACGACCCTCCCTGAGTCTCTCCAATGCATCGTCCGCGCTGTTGGCCGAGCGCGTGGCGAACCCATGATTGGAAAGCACCGTCTCGAGATAGCTCGTCACGTCCGGCTCGTCGTCGATGATCAGGACTGTAGGTATGGCGGACACGGACAACCCTCCTCGTGAAGTGAAAGGGGGTGGGATGACCGGTCTCCCAAATTCCCTTTCATGTGCAACAGCCACTTGTCCTCTCACCCCCTCGGTCGTTCTCCTGGGGCACTGAGAAGTATCGCAACGGACGTGCCAAGGCCGGGGCCGATGCCGCCATGGTTGGAGCTGTCCCAATCAGTTCAAGGTCTTGTCAGTGTGTTCGTGTCAATGAGGCGCTATCTTCTCGATGTGGCATTGAGAGGCAATTCAATGAAAACAGTTTCAGAGGTGAAATGTCATGCGCGCATCCGCGAGGTGCAAGCTCCTGGCAATGCCAGCGCGAGGCAACATTTCAACTGCGAAGCCCAACCTTTCATTTCTGAAACGGTTCGATGGCGTACTTCCGCATCTTCCTCCACAGGGTCACCGGGCTTATCCCGAGACGACGGGCTGCCACCTTCCTTCGCCAGTTGGCCTCTTGCAGGTGACGGAGTATCAGGTTGCGCTCGAAGGAATCCACTGCCTCGTCGCGCCCCTTCTCCTGCATTGCCGGCGGCTGCGAGACGGCCTGGATGATGTGTGTCGGCAGATCGTCCGACTGGATCAAGACACCGCGGCTATGGACGAAGGCATGCTCTATGGCGTTTTCGAGTTCCCTCACGTTGCCAGGCCACTGGTAGAGGTAGAGGGCATCCATGGCCTCCCCCGAGAGACCACGGACCCGGCGCCCCATCTGGTGGTTGAACTTCTCGATGAAATGGTTCACGAGCATGGGGAGGTCCTCTGCCCGCTCCCTCAGCGGGGGCAGCTCGATGGGGAAGACGTTGAGCCTGTAGAACAAGTCGTCTCGGAACCGGCCCTTCTCCATCTCCTGGCGAAGTTGCCTGTTGGTGGCAGCGATGAGCCTGATGTCCACCCGGATGCTGCGCGAATCCCCCACCCTCTGGAATTCCCTCTGTTCCAGGACGCGAAGGAGCTTCACCTGCACTGTGGGGGTGAGATCACCCACCTCATCCAGGAACAGCGTCCCCCCGTTGGCCATCTCGAAGCGCCCCACCTTGTCCCGGATCGCCCCTGTGAAGGCCCCTCTGACGTGGCCGAAGAGCTCGCTCTCGAGGATGCCCTCCGGCAGGGCCGAGCAGTTCACACCGACGAAAGGCCTGTCCCTGCGGTCGCTGTTGAAATGGATGGCCCTGGCCACGAGTTCCTTTCCCGTGCCGCTCTCGCCGAGGATCAGGACCGTGGTGTCTGTCTTTGCCACAACGTCCAGGCGCTTGTAGACCTCCTGCATGGCGTGGCTCTTGCCCACGATGTGGCTGTAATCGTAAGTGAGGGCGAGTTCCTGCCTCATCCACTCCAGGGCGCTAACGTCCCTTAGCGTCTCCACCCCACCTATGACGTTCCCATCCGGGTCATAGAGGGGCGTGGCATTGACCAGCATGGTGACCCTGCGGTGGAGCCGATTGGCGAAGGAGACCTCCCGATCGTAGACGGCCGCCGCGCAAGAAAGGGCCCTCTCCATGGGGCAGTCCTTCTGGCAGACAGCGGTCTGAAAGACCTGGTAACACGGGCGGCCCAGGACTTCGTCCTGTTCCCAGCCGGTGATCTCTGTGGCGGTCCGGTTGAAGGAGGTGATCCTCCACTCCCTGTCCACGGTGAATACACCCACCGGCAGGCTCTCAAGGATGCTCCTCAGCCATTGCACCTCGCGATCTGGGACATGCCCCCCGGGGCCATCGCAGATGACCTGCATCGGTTCCTTGTGGGGGTCTAGTCCTTTCATGGCATCGGGAATGGAGACGGCCGCCCTGGCGACGGGCCGATCTGAGCAATGAGGACCTACTCCACGCCTCCTGGCAGCGCGGCTCGGACCCGCGTCCGAAATCACTTCATCGTGCCGCATCGCTCCTCTGAGTTAGTATACCACTGCGCGTCTTGTAAGCAAGAAAGGAGGCACTGACCCGGTAGTCTTCCAGAAGCAGTCCGGGCTCCTCGGCTGGCAACCGGGGGACACCGGGCCGGTTCCCTAGCAGGGATTCCAGCCCGGTGGAGGAAAGCCTTCAGATGAACGGGAAGATGAGAAAGGCGATGGAGGTGATGACGAAATAAACGAAGAAGACCATGAGGAGCCATCCCATGATCTCCCGGAACTCCAGCTTGGCCACGGCCAACATGGCGATGGCCCAGAAGGGCTGGATCATGTCCGTGAGCATATCCCCCCAAGCATAGGTAAGGACGGTCTTGGGGATGCTCACGCCAAGCTCCTTGGCCGCTGGGATCAGGTACGGGGCGGTGATGGCCCATTCGGACCCGCCCGAGGGGACCAGGTAGTTGAGCAACCCCGAATACCAATAGATGATCAGGAGGTAAGTGGCCGGTGTGGATATGGCCACAAAGGCCTTGGTGAGGACCGTAGCCAGGGCCGTGAACTTGAACAGGCCGAATATCCCGGCGTAAAAGGGGAACTGGATGATGATCCCCCATACCGCCTTTCCGGCATCCTCCGTGGCCTTGAGGAAGCTCCACGGCCTCCAGTGGAAGAGGACACCGAGCATCAAGAAGAAGAGGTTTATGTTGTCCAGGTTGATGGAGCCTGCCACACCTTTCTTCGCTACCTCCCAGGCGAGCCACAGGAGCCCCCCGACGCCGATTATGATGTTGAACCCGGGCCACCAGTTCATCCACTGGGAGGCGCTGAGTTTCCCCGTGGGGCGATCCGGCGCCACATACAGCTTGAGCTTCTCCATGAGCTCGGGCTGCACTCGGTAGGCCTTGTCCTCGCGGGGATGCATCAGGGCCATGAGGATCGTTATGACGACGACGATGACGAGGGCCAGGATCAGGTTGAATCCGGTGAAGATCGTCTCTTTGGTGGAGATGACGCTGTCCACTAGCTTGGCCTTGATGACGAAGTTGTCCGGGGTGTTCATGAGCAAAGTGGCTGAACCCGACAGCCCCGAATGCCAGGTGCATCCAAGCCCCAGATAGGCGGAGGCCACGAGGAGGCGGTAGTCCACCTTCGGGTTTCGCCGCACCAGGAACAGGGCGAACATGGCGCTGCCTATGAGGCTCAAGCCCCAGTTGATCCATGCCGTGAGCATGGAGAAGAGGGCCATGGCCACTATGGCCTGCCACGGCTTCTCCGCATTGGGCAGCCCGGACAGACCGTCCAGTAGCCTGCGTACCGGAGGGGAGCAGGCCAGTATGTAACCCGTCATCATGATGAGGCACATCTGCATGGCGAAGGAGAGCAGTGCCCAGAAACCCTGGCCCCATGCCAGGACCGCCCCTTTGGGCGTTGTGTTGCCCCAGATGAGGGCCATGACGAAGGTGATGATGCTCAGGATCCAGACAATGACCAGGGCGTCGGGGATCCACCTCTCGGTCCAGCGGTTGAGGGCATCCCCCCAGTTCTTCACGAACTCCATGGCGGATCTCTCTTCTCTTTGTGCCATTACCAACCCTCCTTTTTGAAGAAGTCTCCATGACCCATTGGGCCTCAGGATAGTGTCCCTCTCACCCCCCTTCCCCTGTGCTCGATGCTGGCGCCACTAACAGAAAAGCCGAGACCCGTGCGGGCACTCGGCTCAACCCCCCTTGCATCCCAGCGGCAGAAGGACCAGCACATGTCACCCCCGATCGCCAGGCATCGATGGATTTTGAGGATGGGCATATCACAGAGAGGGGGTGAGGTCAAGGGCTGGAGGTCCTTTCCTGCTAACACCCCAGCCTCAGGGGGCTGCCCTCGGCAACTGAGGCGCACCTCTTTCCTCACCAGATGGACAATGGTGTAATATGTTGCAACGAGGGTGCCTTCATGCGTCCCAGATCTTCCGAGCCGGGGTGGCTCTACGTGGACATCGCCTCCATGCCTTACGAGGAGGCCAGACAACTGCAGCTCGCCTTGGTGGGGGCCAAAGGGGGAGAGGGTGGATACCCGGATGTCGTCATCATCCTGGAGCATCCGCCTGTCTTC
>CAZOXN010000219.1:0-5188 GCA_964583655.1 uncultured Desulfarculaceae bacterium
TTGGACACGGCTTTTTCCCTCCTTCATGGATATTCTTCCGAAAGCAACGCGCAGGAAAAGGGGGCGGTGCGCCGCCCCCGCAAAAAAGCCATCAAAGCTCGCGGCGCATGGCCATATCGAAGAGTATCCTCTCTCGGGCCTTGTCGATCCCGAGGGCCTTCCTCTTCTTGTCGATATGAGCGATCATCTTCTTGGCATGCAACTCAGGATCCGGCTCAAAGTCCCACTTGCCCCCCAACGTCGTCTCGAACTCGTTGAAAAGCAGCTCCTTCATCCTGGCGCTGCCCATGATGGGGAAGGTCACCCCGAACACCGTGTACACGCCGGAGGCGACGAAGTACTGCCCTATGGAAATCGCCTTCTCGCTCATCCATTCCGGCGCTGACCCTGCCGCGGGCAGATCGGAGATGTCGTCGCCCAGCCCGCCGTCTTTGACCACCGCCGTGGCAGCCATCAATATCCTGCTGTTGTCCACGCAGGACCCCATATGGATGACGGGAGGAATCCCCACGGTCTCGCACACCTCCGCCAGCCCTTCTCCACAATACTTCTTGGCCGCCTCTGGCGTGAGAAGCCCGGCCTTGCCGCAGGCCATGGCATTGCAGCCTGTGGTCAGGACGATCACGTCGTTCTTGAGCAGCTCCTTGACTATGGTCAAGTGGGCGCTATCGTGGATGGTCCTGGCGTTGTTGCATCCGACCACCCCGCCTATCCCACGGATTCGCCCGTTTATGATGTTGTCATTGAGGGGACGATAAGATGCCCGAAACAGCCCGCCCAAGAGGTAGTTTATGGTCTCGTGGCTGAAACCGGCCACCACCTCCGAACTCTCGTCCGGTATCAATACCTCGGCCTTTCTGTTGGGGAAGTTCTCCACTGCCGCCCGCACGATGTTCTTGGCGGTGTGGATGGCATCGTGCTCGTCGAATTGTATGTGAGTCGCACCTACGATCTTCGCTTTGGGAGTCGTTGTGATCAGTTTGGTATGATAGCACTTGGCCACACTTGCCAGGGACTCCATGATGCATTGCACATCCACCACCATGGCGTCGACCGCGCCCGTAGTGATGGCGAGTTCCTGCTGGAGGAAATTCCCGGCGATGGGATAGCCGTGCCGCATGAGGATCTCGTTGGCCGTGCAGCACATACCGGCCAGGTTGATCCCCTTGGCCCCCAGCTTCTGGGCCATCTGGATCATCTCAGGGTCGCGCGAGGCCACGGCGATCATCTCCGAGAGGAGAGGCTCGTGGCCGTGGACAATGATGTTGACTTCGTCTTTCTTCAGAACGCCCAGGTTCATCTTCGATACAACGGGGACAGGGGTCCCAAACATCACGTCCTGCAGCTCGGTGGCGATCATGGAGCCGCCCCACCCGTCTGCCAAGGCCGCCCTAGAGCCTTGGAGCATGAGGTTCCTGTAGTCCTGGTCCACCCCCATGTGGGTGCGATGCATGATCTCCACGACCTCCCGGTCTATCCCCCTTGGGACTATACCCAGTTTCCTCCAGAGCTCCTGTCTCTTCAGCGGCGCCCTCTTTATGAAATAGAGCTCCCCCTCTTGCCTTCCCCATTCCGCAAGGGCCTTCTCGCCCACTTCGATGGCGATCTCCTTGACGTCCCTGTCGCCTATCTCAACCCCGAAGTCCATGGCGATCTGGTAAAGCTTCTGCTCATCCTGGATCCCGTAACCAGGGATCTCTCCCTTCGCGGCGGCCAAGAAGACCTCGGCCACCCCACGGCCATGGTCCGAGTGGGCCGCTGCCCCGGCGGCTATCATCCGCGCGAAGTTCCTCGCAGATATGGTCTCCGCAGTGGCCCCACACAGGCCGGTGGGCTGGGTGCCGTCCTTCTTGGGCGTCACCCTGCAAGGCCCCATGGCGCAATGCTTGCAACAACTCCCGTCAGCGCCTATGGGACATGGTTTCATGGAGTCGGCTCGATCGTATACCGTCTCCACCTTGTCTTCCTTGGCCTTCTCCAGCATCCGCAAGACGGCCTTGTCTACAGACTTGGTCTTTTCCGCCATTTCCTAAACCTCCTGGTTCTCTTGGAACCCCGCACGCTCCTGGTGCGAGGAGCGATCAAATCTCACACCTCCAGGGCTCATCCCCTGAGCCCCGCGAAGATCTCACGGAGGAGGCTCGCCGTCTCCGGGTGCCTCAAGATCAAGACGTCGCTGCCCGCCAAAGATAGGAGCATCCCTGTTACGGCCTCCATGAGGATCCCTCTCTCCTTGGGGTCCCCCAGTGTCGGGCCTTCGTCCTGACTCAGCTTGGCCTCCTTCACCTTCCAGACCTCTTTGCCCACGAAATTGATCATGGGAAACTGGAGCCGTTCGTCCTCCTGGACCAGGGCTGCCATGCGAATCCGCTCCATGACGCTGTACGAGTACTCGATGCCGTATCCCAGCCCCCCGGTGGTAGGGTCCATGATGATCTGCTGGTCGGGCACCCCTAGGTTTCCCAATAGGATGTTGAGCTGCTTGGCCAAATTGACATCTATGGGAGTGGAGGCCATGACCGTGTGCTTGTACGCTATGGCCGGTGCGCCGATCTGCTTGTAGTTCCCCTCCTGGACAGGACCCACGATCAGCCCCTTACCTTGACAGGCCTCGCACACCATGCGAAGGACCTCGGCGTCCTTGTCCGTGTTGGCACAACCCCAAACGATCAAAGGGACAGGTACGGCATCGGCAACTGCCTTCACCACCTCGGTGGCCTCCTGGGCCGAGCGATTCATCCCGTTGGGGTCGGTGCTCGCCAGCCACAGGGCGACCATCTCCGCACCGTAGACCTCGACGGCCTTCTTGGCCCAGGCTACCGGGTCCTTGAGGACATCTTCATAAGGCTCCATGGCCGCCTGGGCCCAGTCCTCAGGCTCCATGTCCGAGACCTCCAGGGCGATCCTGGGAGGGTTCGGTATCTCTCCCTCGAAAAGATGGAACGGGTAGCAATTCTGGCTTCCCACCTTCACGGCCTTGGGACCCGTCCCGAGCGAGAGCTCTTTGATCTTTCCCGTGTAGTCGATCCTCGGAATCTCGAATGCCACCCCATCACCCCCTTTGTCTTCGGGCATCAAGCCGGGTTCTTCCTCTTCTCGCTGCCGTACCACTCGTCCGAGTACCAGTAACGTTCGCCCGTCTTGAGGTACATCATCTTTTCCCCCCGAGAGCGAAGCTTCCCCCTACATTCGACCTTCTCGCTGGGCAGCCCTGGCTCGTATGTCTCGCCCAATATATTGACCTTCGTCCCGTCGAACCTCTCCTTCTCTATGAATCGCTCTTCCACTGTTCACCCCCTCGGTTGGAATGAGTACTCGTCACAATCGGGCCGCCTTTCTGGCCGCCTTGACCGTGTTCTTCATGAGCATGGTGATGGTCATTGGCCCCACCCCACCTGGCACCGGCGTGATGGCGGAGGCCACTTGGACCACCTCGTCGAAGGCGACATCCCCGACGAGCTTGCGCTTGCCGTCGGCGGTCCGCCCCACCTCGTTGACCCCCACGTCTATCACAACCGCCCCTTCCTTCACCATGTAACCCTTGACGTACTCGGCCACACCCGCAGCCACGATCAGGATGTCCGCCCTCCGAGTGTGAAGTGCCACATCCCTTGTCTTGGTGTGGACCACCGTCACCGTGGCATTTGCCCCAGGGGCCTTCTGGATCAACATGTTGGCGATGGGTTTCCCGACTATGTTGGAACGGCCCACCACCACCACTTCGGCCCCCTCTATCGGGGTCCCCGAGCGGATCAAGAGCTCCTGGATCCCCGCAGGTGTGCACGGGAGGTAGTCTGCGGTGCCGATCATCAGCTTTCCCACATTGACTGGGTGAAACCCATCCACATCCTTGTCTGGATCGATGGCATAGAGGACCTTGGTCTCGTCGATGTGTTTGGGCAAAGGAAGCTGGACCAGGATCCCATGGATCTTAGGGTCCTTGTTGTACTTGTCTATCAATGCCAGGAGGGCATCCTGGGAGATGTCCGCTGGCTGGTCATCCTGCACCGAGTAAAAACCGAGCTCGTGGGCCGTCTGCTGCTTGCCCCGAACGTAGCTCTGGGATGCCGGGTTCTCCCCCACCAGTATGGTCACCAACCCCGGCACGACACCATGCCTCGATTTCATCTCCTCCACCTGTGCCTTGAGCTCCTCCCGAATCTGCTTGGCAACCTCAGCGCCTTTGATCAGTTTGGCAGCCACGGTCTCCTCCTTTCCCCCGTTGTCCTGTATCTTCCAGTCACAACCTTGCCCCGCGGTAACCCACCCAGGCAGATCTCTTCACGGTCTCCCGTGGGAATCTGCACCTTTGTCCACCAAAGGAGCAGCGCCTCTGCGCGCGTATGAAGAGAGTTTGAGACAAATCAACGTGTGATTATACGGCAATCGACTCATTTTTCCAAGTGTCTTCGACGCCCCCCAGGGACCCTGCATCTTTGGTCTCTTGTCCACCCAAGATCCGGTCCATGATCTCCCAAACCGCCTTGACCGCCTTGCTCTCCGGGGGCAGCTGGATCATAGGGATTCCCCTCAGATCGAATCGGACCACCAACTCGTCCATGGGGACCACGCCAGCCAGTTCCAGGCCCTTGCCCTCTATGCCCTCTGTGAGAACGGAATCCAGTTCAGCGGGGCAACGGTTCACGATCAGCCTAAGCGACCCCACGTTGAGCTTGAGCTCCTCGGTCAGATCCCTGATGCGGGCCGCTGTCATTATCCCCCTTTGGGTCGGGTCGGTCACCACCAGCATCAGGTCCACATCCCTTGTCGTCAGACGACTCAGGTGCTCCAGACCGGCCTCGTTGTCGGTGACCACATACCGATAGTTCTTGAGGAGGAATCCCAGATACTTGGCGAGCAACGTGTTGGCATAACAATAGCAGCCGGCCCCCTCAGGCCTGCCCATGGCCAGGAGATCGAACCCGCTGCACTCCATCAAGGCCTCTTGGATCTTGTATTCCATGAAGACCTCCTTGGTCATGCCGGCAGGGACCGAGGTCTTCATCTCTTCGCGGGCCTCTCCCACGGTGCGGCGGAGTTCAACACCCAGCATATCGTTGAGGTTCGAATTGGCGTCCGCGTCCACGGCGAGGACAGGAGTGCGACCCCGTTCCAGGAGATAGCGAATTACCAAGGTCGCGACGGTGGTCTTGCCGGTCACTCCCTTACCAGCCAATGCGATGTGGAA
>CAZOXN010000220.1:0-5184 GCA_964583655.1 uncultured Desulfarculaceae bacterium
GCTGATGGGCGTCCTGGGCGTCCACGTGGCCGCCGACTTCGGGCTGGACGCCGGGAGCAAGGGGCTTCTGGTCGCCCTGCCGATCCTGGGGGGGTCGCTCGTGCGGATCCCGATGGGGATCCTCGTGGACCGGATCGGGGCCAAGGCCCCAGTCCCCGTGGACGTCAGGGTGATCGCCACCACCAATGCGGACCTCGCAAGGCGGGTGAAGGAGGGGGGGTTCAGAGAGGACCTTTACTTCCGCCTCAACGTCATCCCGCTGACCCTTCCCCCGCTGCGGGAACGCCCAGGAGACATCCCCCTTCTTGCCCAGCGCTTCCTGGAGGGATCGGCCCAGGCGCACGGCAAGGCTGTCTACGGTTTCACCCCAGCCGCCATGAGGACCCTTCAGCTCCACGGTTGGGATGGGAACGTCAGGGAACTGAAAAACGTGGTGGAGCGGGCCGTGCTCCTGGCCGAAGGCGCCTTGGTGGACGAAAAAGACCTATGGCTGGATGAACGCATGGCGGGCCGCGGGTGCACCCAGGAGGGGTTCGTCACCGGGTCGGTCAAGGAGGTGGAGCGCGGTCTGATACTCAGCACCCTGGAGAGAGAGGGGTGGAACAGGACGCGCGCTGCCAAGAGCCTTGGTATCAGCGTCAGAACCTTGAGGAACAAGCTCAACGATTACAGGAGGGACGGGATCATCCCTTCGGCACCTGTTCATCATTTGGCAGGGGGGCGATGATGGCGGACATGCGTCTGGATAGGACCATCCAGAGGATCGAGGCGGCCATGGATTTGCTTTCAGCCCGCCGCAGGCTCATAGCATCGAATGTGGCCAATGCGGAGACACCCGGGTACAAGGCCGTGGACCTGGATTTCCGAAGTCAGCTCGTCCAGGCCAGTGAGGAAAGGGCATCCGGGGCGAGGCTCATCCGAACGGACGGGAGGCACATGCCTGCCACCGCTGCCATGGGGTGGGGTCTCCCGGTGGTGGTCAGGACGGAGAACTCCGGCGAGGCCAGGGCTGACGGAAACACCGTGGAACTCGAGAAGGAGGTGGTCAAGATGGCCGGGGATCAGGTCCGGTTTCAGGCCTTGACCCAGGCCCTCAACAGGCTGTTCTCCACCATGAAGGAGGCCATCACCGAAGGAGGGAGGAGATGAGAGACTTCTTGGAGATACTGGAGGTGAGCGCCTCGGCCCTCGGCGCCCAGCGCTGGAGGCTCAGCGTGATCTCCTCCAACCTGGCCAACGCCGAGACCACCCGCACTCCACAGGGAGGTCCGTACCGCAGGAGGGACGTGCTGTTTTCTTCCTTCGCCCTCTCTTTCAGGGACGTCATGGGTCACCTTGGGGAGACACCGCTGAGAGGGGTCAGGGTGTTGGGGGTGGTGCTGGATCCCCGTCCCCTCAGAGTGGAGTACCGTCCCTCCCACCCAGACGCGGATGCATCAGGGTATGTGACACTGCCCAACGTTCAACCCCTGGAAGAGATGGTCAATCTGATAGCAGCGGCTCGCTCGTACGAGGCGAACATCGAGATGATCAATGCCACCAAGGCCATGCTGTTAAAGGCCCTCGAGATAGGAAGGATATGAGGGGTGCGTCATGGACGAGATCAATACCCGCATGATCCATGGGCCCGACATGGGATCGGGTGTAGATAGGCAGGCGAGGAGTGCATCTGGCGAAGGAAAGGCCACATTTCAGAAGGTCTTCCAAGAGGCCTTGGAAGAGGTCAACTCCCTTCAGCATCAGGCCAACCAGGCCATGAAGGAACTGGCCGTGGGCGATGGGCAAGACCTCCACAGGACCATGATCATGCTGGAGAAGGCTGACCTCTCCTTCCGTCTGATGATGCAGGTGCGAAACAAGCTCTTGGACGCCTACCAGGAGATCATGAGGATGCCCCTGTGAAGGGTGTCTGGATCTCCGGGTTGGTTGAGTTGCTCGGGTCGCTCGGGTCAGTCGGCTCCAAGGGCCCACACGCAAACGCGACGAATTCGAGCGATCCCTGCAGCTTTCCATGAGCTCAATGCAGAGTGCTCAGGAGGGCAAAGTGGCGCGGTCGATGGATGGATTACTCCTACAGCTCAAGGGCTTCTGGGGTGGGCTTACCGCGGCGAGGAAGCTGACCATAGTGGTTGTGACCTTGGTCGTGGTCGTGGGGTTCGGGGCCATCATGGCCATCGGTGGGAGGCCTTCCTACAGGGCGCTTTTCACGAATCTGAGCCCGGAGGACGCTGCGGCGGTGGTGGAACGCCTGAAGGAGCGAAGGATCCCGTACCGCCTGGGCAAGGGTGGGGGGGCGATAGAGGTCCCTGAAGAGATGCTCCATGAGGTGAAGCTTGCCCTGGCCACGGACGGACTCCCTCAGAGTGGAGGTGTCGGCTTCGAGCTCTTCGACAGGAACTCCTTCGGGGCCACTGATTTCGTGCAGCGGGTGAACCTTCAAAGGGCACTCCAGGGGGAGCTGGCCAGGAGCATTCGGCAGTTCCCTCAAGTGACCCAGGCAAGGGTCCACCTGAGCATCCCCGAGAAGTCCCTTTTCGTGCGGGAGGCGCAAAGACCGCAGGCGAGCGTGATCCTCCAGTTGAAGCCCGGTGCTGTCCTGCAGCCATCTCAATTGCAGGGCATCGTTCACCTCGTGGCCAGCAGCGTCCAAGGCTTGCAACCGCACGATGTACACGTGGTGGATACTTCGGGCAAGGTCCTTTACTCACCGAGAGATGGGGGTGACGTGGAAGGGGGGCTCGACCGCATGGTCGAATTGCAGACCGAGCTGGAGAGGCGTCTGGAGGCCAAGGTCCAAGCGATATTGGAACCCATCGCAGGCCCGCAGAAGGTCGTAGCAAGGGTCCACGTGGACCTCGACCCACGGAGGGTTGAGCAGACCGAGGAACAATACGACCCAGATAGGTCTGCGGTGCGCAGCGAGCAGCGCTCCTCTGAGAGGTCTTCCTATAGTGGTACGGGGGAGCAGGGAGTCCCTGGTGTCTTGTCGAACCTCGGAGACCAAAGAGCAGGATCCACCGGGGGTGCATCCGGGCCCAACCTCCAGAGGGAGAACGAGACCGTGAATTACGAGCTCAACAGGCTGACCCGCCGCACCGTGGCCCCTTTAGGGGAGATCAGGAGACTCACGGTGGCCGTGCTCGTCGACGGCGTCAAGAAGAAGGTTGCAGGCAACGATGGCCAAGAGACCTGGGTGGTGGAGCCAAGGCCAGCGGAGGAGCTAAAGAGGTACGAGGAGATCGTCAAGCAGGCCGTGGGTCTCAATTCACAAAGGGGGGACCAACTCCAGGTCGCCAGTGTCCCGTTCGAGCGCATGGAGGGGCCGGAGGAGCAAGTGGGTCAAGGCCTGGAGCAGGCCTTGAGGCGATGGGCTGAGGGCCCCCTGGTGCGCCACGGGTCGTTGTTGCTCCTCGCCCTGTTGTTCTCGGTCCTGGTGTTGCGCCCGCTGGTCAAGGGGATGCTAAAGGTCATCCAGGCCTCACCTTTGCCAATGCAGATCCCGCCTGGCCTCCAGGGGGTGGAGCCCTCAGCAGGACACGTCCTCCCCTCGCCACGTGACGGGGCCATGGAGGGAGCGAGCCAAGGCGCTATGCTCCCCGCAGAGGTCGTGAAGTTGGCGGAGGAGAGCCCTCAGCGTCTTGCCGCTGCCCTCAAGACCTGGATGAGGCAGGGGGAATGACATGGAAGGAAAGCAGCAACGTTCCTCTCAAGAGAAGGCCGCTATCCTCTTGCAGCTCTTGGGGGAGGATGTGGCAGCAAAGGTGATCCAGAGCCTTCCCATGAGCGATGTCCACAAGATGGCCCAGGCCATCATCAACATGCCCCCTGCCACGGTGGAGGAAGCCAGGGAAGTGGCCAGGGAATTCTCGGAAGTAATCCGACAGAGCGGGGGACTCTTGATGCCTGGCGACGAGTTCGCCAAGGCCGTGGTATACAGGGCCTTCGACAAGGTCTCGGCGACCCGCCTCTTGGACACCGTGAGATCGTCCAAGGACCAGGACACCTTCGAGGAGTTGAACCGCACGGATCCCAGGGTGATATCGGAGTTCACCAAGGCAGAGCACCCCCAGACCACTGCATTGATCCTGGCCCACCTGGAACCTGCGGTAGCCGGGAAGGTCCTTTCCCACCTCCCGGAGGCGGCCCGCTCGGAGGTGGTCTTGAGGCTGGCCCGCATAAAGGAGGTCTCCCCCACCATATTGGAGGAGATCACCGAGGCACTCCAGACCGACCTCCTCAATGTGGCTCGCGGGGGGGCTGAGGTCGGGGGACTCAAGAAGGTGGCCGAGATCCTGAACCATGCGGACAAGGCCGTCGAGGCGGAGATCATGAACGGTATACAGAAAGAGGACCCGGCCCTCGCCGCCGGGATCCAACAGCTCATGTTCGTCTTCGACGACATCGTCACTCTGGATGACAAGGCCGTGCAGGAGATACTGAGGGAGATCGACGTTAAGATGCTGGCCAAGGCCCTGAGAGGGGCAGGCGAGGAAGTCCAGGAGAAGATATTCAAGAACATGTCCCAGAGGGCGGTTCAGGTCCTGCAAGAGGACATGGAGGCCCTGGGCCCGACCAGGCTTTCCGAGGTGGAGGAGTCGCAGATGGAGATCATCAAGGTGATCCTGCGTTTGAGAGACGAAGGGCGTGTGGTCATTCATGGCCCAGGGGAGGAAGATGTCTTCGTGTGATTGGGAGCCCATCGCTCCCGCCCCATCGAGCACGGGGAGGTTCATCCCCATTGATGGTGATCGCCATGGGGAAGGCCATGGGACAGCAGGATTCCGCGATATGAGAGGCGCAGGGTCCGGGCAAGACAGTGCGGTGGAGCCGGGGTCCGATCCATCTCCGGGGGGGGTGCCAGAGAAGGATTTTCAGTGGAAGAGGGAGAGGCTCGAGCGGGAGGCGTTTGAGAAGGGCTTCGCCCAAGGCGAGCGGGCAGGAAGAGAGATGGCTGAACGTTCCGCAGAGACCGCCTTGAGGTCTCTGGGAAAGGCTGCTGATCTGCTCCGCGACGCATCCGGGGAACGCCTCGATGAGATGGTGGTGGAGATCGTGAGACTGGCCACGGCGGTTGCCAGGAAGGTGGTGCAGAGAGAGGTAAGCCTCGATCCTGCTTTGGTGACAAGGACGGTCAGGACCGCCCTCTCCAAGGGGCACGTTCGAGGGGAGATAGTGGTCAAGGTC
>CAZOXN010000221.1:0-5171 GCA_964583655.1 uncultured Desulfarculaceae bacterium
AGCTCCCTTCGTGCGTGCCCAATATGGCCGCGATCCGACTGAAGGACCCGAGTTGACTCCCATGGGAAAGGACAATCCTATCTACCCCTCTCTGTATGGCGTCCCATGATCAGGGAAGAAGGAAGACCGAACTCTTGGGAGTCTAGTAAAAACAAGTCCGGAAGACAAGTCCAACAAGTCTGTGTGACCCCTCCGTCTCGGGGGCAGACCTTCCTTGCACAGGGGCGCACGGCCGGACGACCTTGCCTTTCTCCGGGGGGAGTCTCATAATCTCCCTGATCCTTACCAAACCCCTGGGATGGCATCGGTGCTGCGGTTCCTTGAACAGCTCGGGAAGAGGCCTTGGAAGCGAGTGACCACCGCGAGGCTCGTGGCAGCATCCGCCCTTGTGGGCCTCCTGGCCCTCACGGCACTTCGGGGCAAAGGGTTCATCCCTGTGATCGATCATGCCAACCTCGTGTTTCACGAGGCAGGGCACGTGATCTTCGGCCTCTTGGGAGAGACCCTCGGCCTGTACGGCGGTACCTTGGGGCAGCTGGCATTTCCCTGTGTGGTCGTTGTCTCCTTCTGGTTGAGGGGGGAGCCCATCTCCTTTGTCCTGGGGGGTGTTTGGCTCTCAGAGAATCTCCTCAACATAGCCAGATACGTGGGTGACGCCCGAGCTCGGGTCCTCCCCCTTGTGGGCTCGGGCCAACACGACTGGGCCGAGATCCTGTCCCGGTGGGGGGCCCTGGCCTTGGACACCAGGATCGCTTCGGCGCTCAATGCTGTGGGATGGACGGGGATCATGGCCGCATGGGGGTGGGTGGTCTGGCGCTGGTGGGTGGATCGCCGGTGGGGTGACGAGCAAGGTGCGTTGGAGGGGGGAGCATGAGGAGCAAGGGCTTCGTCATGAGAAAGAGGCCGAGGAGGGATGGGGCCGCGGGGGGCGAAAGGTCCATCGACGAGGTAGTGAGGGAGCTCAAGGCCATGAAGGCACCGAGGAGCGATTACAGGGAGCGTTCCCTGCAGATTCACGGGCTCATCTGCGCCAAGTGCGCCAGGGAGTTCGACCACAAGGACAGGCATCTGCTCACGGTGCATCACAAGGATGGCAATCCCAGGAACAACCCCCCCGACGGATCGAACTGGGAGAACCTCTGCGTATATTGCCACGAGGACGAACACAGCCGAGGGGTCCTGGGAGACTACCTCAGTGAAGGGGAATAGCCATCCACGGTCACCGGTGATGGGTGGTCGGTTGGGGAAGTCGGCACAGGATCGCACCGGGAGGGCCCTGGCCAGGTGTTGAGGCTTCAGGACAAGAGACCTATCTTGGTCACCTGCGCCAAGGGCATCGCGCCATACCTGAGGGCGGAGGTCCAATCCCTCGGTCTGCCCCTCCTGTCCGGGGGGGAGGCTCATGTGGAGACCGAGGGGGCCATCCTTGACACCATGGCCCTCAATCTGCACCTGCGCACTGCACAACGTGTCCTCTTGCTCCTCGAGGAGTTCAAAGCCTCGGACCCACAGGGGCTTTACAGGGAGGTCGCTCGGATCGAATGGGAGGGGCTGATCCGGGAGGACGGATACCTGAGCGTCACCTCCTGGGTGGACAATCCCGCGATCTCCGACTCCAGATTCGCCAACCAAAGGTGCAAGGACGCCATCGTGGATAGGGTCATGGAGCGGTGCGGCCGACGTCCGGACTCGGGACCTGAGAGGAAAGGGGCGGTGGTCCACCTCTTCTGGCAGGGAGAGAGGTGCGCGCTTTATCTGGATACCTCCGGCGAGCCGCTCTCCAAGCGCGGTTATCGCAAGATTCCCCTTCAGGCGCCCCTCCAAGAGGGCTTGGCCGCTGCGCTCATCCTCGCCACAGGTTGGGACGGCAAAGGGGATCTCGTCAATCCCATGTGCGGTAGCGGGACCCTGGCCATAGAGGCGGCATTGATCGCCCTGAACCGCCCCCCGGGCCTCCTCCGCGACAACTACGGCTTCATGCACCTCAAGGGTTTTCGTGAGACCCAGTGGAGCAAACTCCTGGAGAGGGCCCAAGGAGAGACCAAAGGCAGCTTGGGGGGAGAGATCATCGCCACCGATATCAGCACCCAGGCCGTCAGGGCCGCAGCGAAGAACGCGGCCGAGGCCGGCGTGGCCGGGTCCATAGAGTTCGCGGTATGTGACTACTCGGAGACACGGGTCCCAGGCCGTGGAGGGGTCGTCATCCTCAACCCGGAGTATGGCGAGCGGCTCGGCAAGCACAAGGACCTGGAGGCGATCTACCGAGGGATAGGGGATTTCTTCAAGAAGAGATGCCAAGGTTACAAGGGGTACGTCTTTACCGGCAATCTCCCCATGGTCAGGAAGATCGGCTTGAGGACAAAGAGGCGGGTCACCTTCTTCAACGGCAACATCGAGTGCAGGCTCCTGGAGTACGAGCTTTACCCGGGGAGCAAGAGGCGATCGAGGGTGAGGGGAGGAGATGCTGAGACATCCGAATCCGAGGAGGGGGCGTAGCCCAAAGAGTTCGCTTGCAGTCGGGCACATCGGCCTGACGGGCTGGTTTCCTGCCATTCTGCTCGGTCTGGCCTCGCTCGCCTTTCCACCTCCAGGGATCGCTGACGAAGCAGGGGCAGAGGGGACTCGACCTCCGCAGTACGACCTGCTCATAAGGAACGGGACCATCTACGACGGCAGCGGCGGGGCACCGTTCGTGGGGGACGTGGCCGTAAACGGTGACATCATAGCCGCCATGGGTCAACTGCCGGATGCTGGAGGTCGGGTGGAGCTTGATGCCAAAGGGCTTGCCGTGGCCCCTGGTTTCATCAACATGCTCAGCTGGGCGACGGAGTCCCTGCTGGAAGACGGGCGTTCCCAGAGCGACATCCGTCAGGGGGTCACCCTGGAGGTGATGGGTGAGGGGCATTCCATGGGCCCCCTGAACGAGGCCATGAAAAAGGAGATGCTGGCAAGCCAGGGATCCATAAAGTACGCCATCCCGTGGAACACCTTGGGGGAGTACCTGGAGTACCTGGAAAGGAGGGGGATATCCACAAACGTGGCCTCATTCGTCGGGGCGACCACGGTGAGGATCCACGTCATGGGGTATAGGAGACGGGCCCCCCACCGAGAGGAGCTGCAGAGGATGCAGGCATTGGTCCGACAGGCCATGGAGGAAGGGGCCATGGGGGTGGGGTCGGCCCTCATCTATGTCCCGGGGGCCTACGCCACCACCGAGGAGTTGATCGCCATGGCCAAGGTCGCGGCGGAATACGGAGGGATGTACATCTCGCACATCCGAAACGAGGGAGGGCGGATCCTGGGTGCCTTGGACGAGTTCTTGCGGATCGCCCGTTCGGCCAAGGTCCGCGCAGAGATCTACCACCTGAAGGTGACAGGGGCTGTCAACTGGCAATTGCTGGACGGGGTCATCGAAAAGATAGAGGCCGCCCGCAGGGATGGGTTGAGGATAACGGCCAATATGTATGTCTATCCTGCCTCGGCCTCATCCCTCGACGTGTTGCTGCCGCAGTGGGTGCATGCAGGAGGGAACAAGGCCTTCCTGGCCAGGCTCAGGGACCCGGCGGTCCAGAGACGGCTCAGGAAGGAGTTCTCCATAATCCAGCCGGAGAAGATCAGGCCTATGAACCTGAAGAGCCCGACTTTCAGGCCCATGGCCGTAAGGTCTCTGGCTGACATGGCATCTTCGTTGGGAAAGTCCCCGGAAGAGACCCTCATCGACATCCTCCTCAAGGAGGAAGGCGGCGTGAAGATGATCCGTTTCTCCATATCCGAAGACAACATCCGGAGGCAGATCGCCCTTCCTTGGGTCAGCTTCGGCTCAGACGGGGGTTCCTTTGCCACCGAAGGGGTCTTCCTCAACTTCGACACCCACCCCAGGGCCTTCGGCAACTTCGCGAGGCTCTTGGGCAGGTACGTGCGAGAGGAGAAGGTCATCCCTCTTGAGGAGGCCATAAGGAGATTGACCTCCCTGCCCGCAGACAACCTGAGACTGGATCGCAGGGGATACCTTCGGGAGGGGTTCTTCGCCGACATCGTGGTCTTCGACCCGGACAAGATCCAGGATCACGCCACCTTCGAGGAGCCGCGCCAGTACGCCACAGGGGTGACGCAAGTCTTCGTCAACGGCGTCCATGTCCTCAAGGACGGGGAGGACACCGGTGGCAAGCCCGGTCGGGTGGTCAGGGGACCGGGGTGGAAAGGGAGGACAGGATGTGTTCGATCATGGAGATGAACCTGTACGAACCCTTCTTGGCCAGGGCTATCAAGAAATCGGAGACCAAATCGAAGTAATTCCTGCTTCCGTGACCGAGGTCACTGAAGTGAAGCGAGATGACCAGGGGCTCACTCCCGTTTGAGGCTTCGTACCTCCAGAGCATCCGCTCCAGCTCCGCATCGGTGATATTGGCCATGTGCCAGTTGTAGTCCATGCCCCCTATCTTTTTCCCGTTGTCCCTCTCGTAGAGCGGCAACCCCTTGACGATGATCCCCGAGACCTCCCTGACCCTTGTTCCCACCTGCGAGAAGTCGTATATGTAACCCAGCCCCTTGAGGGCACGGTACATGTTTTGGTTGATCGCCAAGTATGGGGCGCGGAAGCCTACTGGCTTGTACGGCTTTCCTGCGCGATCCGCAAACAGACTCGCCACCAAGGCGTCGAATTCGGCCAGTTCGTCCAGCCATTGCTGGAGGCCCCAGTTCGTCCCGTTCTTGTGCCTCATGGTGTGATTGCCGAACTCGAAACCCTTGTCTATGGCCGACTGAGTGAGGCGGATCCTCTCGTCCACCTCCCTTTGGTCCCAACCCGAACCTATGGTGGAGCCCGGCAGCTTGGTCAACAGCTGCGCCCCGCAGCCATAGACGGTGAAATGGGCGAAACCGGCCAACTCCGCGATCCTGTCAGCGAGCCCGTGCACACGCCTCCATTTCTCGGCGGGACCGCACCCGTCGAAACAGAGGATGACCTCCCTTCCTTCCCCAGCCCTCTCATTCAGGACTAGGGGAAGGGCGGCCATGGTCTTGAGGAAACGCCTCCTCTCCACGATCATGGGCGACATACCTCTCGAGTCGAAAGGTGGCTCAGGCCAAGAGGGCCTCCGCCACCTTTATCTCGTTGTCGGTGTTCATTGAGGGGAGAGCCAGCGGCCCATCCCCCCCTTCCAGCAGTATCC
>CAZOXN010000222.1:0-5152 GCA_964583655.1 uncultured Desulfarculaceae bacterium
AGCGTATCCAGAGGATCACCCAGCAGCGAAGCAGAGTGATCGCCGCGGGTAGGACCGACGCGGGGGTCCACGCGCTCCAGCAGGTGGTGAACTTCCGCACCAGATCCGGTCTCTCTGTGGAGACCCTCCAGCGCGCCCTGAACGCACTGCTCCCCCCCGACATAAGGGTCCTGAAGGCGGACGAGGTGGAAGGAAGCTTTCATGCGCGGTTCAGTGCCACGGCAAAGCGCTACGAGTATCTTATATGGAACGGCCCGGTCCCTTCCGCGTTCAGCCAGAGGTATACGTGGTGGCTGCCGGCTTCTTTGGACCTGGAGGCCATGGAGGCCGCATCGCGATATCTGAGCGGTGTGCACGATTTCTCCTCCTTTTGTTCGAGCAATTCCGACAGACAGAACCCGGTTCGTGAGGTCAGGTGGTGCGGTTGGGGAAAAGGGGGTCCGCTGCTTCGCTTCCAGATCGAGGCCAATGGTTTCCTGAGATACATGGTGCGTTCCATGGTGGGGACCCTGGTGGAGGTGGGAGTGGGGAAAAGGCCCCCGGGAGAGATCCTGGAGCTGCTGGAGGCCAGGGATCGGAGGAGGGCAGGGATGACTGCACCGGCGCGAGGGTTGTTCCTGGTCTCTGTGTCCTATCCCCCGCCTTGGGAGCTTGACACCATGACGGCTGGTGGATTAATGGGTATTACCTCTTGCTGGAGGGAATCAAGGGGGCGCTGCAAGGAGATCCCGTACAGATCCTGAGCTGCCCCTCGGGACGAGGGCGTGCGATATGGCTCTTTTCCTTGTGACGGGGGGGGCCGGTTTCATAGGGTCCCACCTGGTGGACAGACTGCTGGAAGAGGGGCATGAGGTCCGGGTAGTGGACAACTTCTCCACCGGGCGGCGTGCCAACCTCCTCCATCGGGCCGGGGATCCGAGGCTGGAGCTGCTGGAAGGGGACGTGTGCGATCCAGATGTCGCAGGCGAGGCGGTCAAGGGTGTGGATTACGTTCTCCATCAGGCGGCAATACCTTCAGTGCCCAGGTCCGTGGAGGACCCGTGGTCTAGCCACCGTGCCAATGTGGAGGGCACCCTGCGCATCCTCGTGGCCGCGAGGGATGCGGGGGTCAAGCGGGTGGTCTTCGCGTCCTCGTCTTCTGTGTACGGGGATATCGGGGGGGAAGGCTCGGATGTCCGGGCCAAGGGCGAGGACCTCGCCCCGGCCCCCCTCTCTCCCTATGCCGCGACCAAGCTGGCCGGAGAGGGGTATTGCCGTTCGTTCTTTCATTCGTTCGGCCTCGAGACAGTGATCTTGCGATATTTCAACGTATTCGGTCCGAGGCAGGACCCCAGCTCCCATTATGCATCGGTAGTGCCTCGCTTCGCCGCTGCCATGCTCACTGGGACACGGCCCGTGATCTACGGAGATGGCAGGCAGACGCGGGACTTCACGTACGTCGGCAATGCGGTCCAAGCCAATTTGGATGCGTGTCTCGTCCCAGCGGCCGCCGGGGGGACCTTCAACGTGGCGGTGGGGAAGAGCGTGAGCGTGTTGAGCCTCATGGAGATCATGGCCGAGCTCATCGGAGTGGAGATCGAGCCGGAGTTCGCTCCGCCGCGGTCCGGGGATGTGAGGCACTCCCTGGCAGACATCTCCCTCGCCAGGAAGATCCTGCGGTACGAACCGAAGATCGGGTTGAGGGAAGGGCTCCTCAAGACATTGGAGGCCATGCGCGTAAATGGAGAGACCTCCCGACTCGGGTCGGGTTGATGTGTCCCTGGCAGGGGCCTTGCCCAAGAGGTGGTTCCGGTGTGCGGATTGTGTGGCATGGTGCTCGTAGACGGTGCGCCCTTGAGGGAGGAGACGATACGGGCCATGTGCAGCGCTCTTTCCCATCGTGGACCGGATGGGGAGGGGGTGTGGCTGCGCAAGAACGCAGGAGGGGAAAGGGCCCCCCAGGTGGGCCTTGGGCACCGGCGGCTGAGCGTGATAGACCTGAGCCCTGCTGGCGCCCAGCCCATGACCAACGAAGGCGAGACCCTTTGGCTTGTGTTCAACGGGGAGATATACAACTTTCAGGAACTGAGGCAGGGGCTCGAGGCCCGAGGGCATCGATTCCGTTCCCGTACCGACTCCGAGGTGATACTCCACCTTTACGAGGAGAAGGGGGAGGATCTCCTTCAGGACCTACGGGGGATGTTCGCCTTCGGGCTCTGGGACGACCCCAAGGGGAAACTGTTCCTGGCCAGGGATCGACTGGGGGAGAAGCCTTTGGCATACGCCAGGGTGGGGAAAGGTCTTGTCTTCGCCAGCGAGATAAAGGCCCTGTTCCGGGAGACCGGCCTCATCCCACGTGTGGCCCCGAAGGCGATCTACCATTATCTCACCTTCCAGTACGTGCCATCGCCCATGAGCGCCTTCATGGGTGTGGAAAAGATCCCGCCGGCCCACTACCTCACCTGGCAGGATGGGGCCGTGAGGCTTCATCGTTATTGGGCACTCCCGCAAACCGGGGGGTGCGAACCCGGCAGGATCCATCGGCCGGAAGAGGTCCTGGAGCGGCTGGAAGAGGCGGTTCGGATCAGGATGGTGAGCGACGTGGCCGTGGGGGCGTTCTTGAGCGGCGGGTTGGACAGTAGCGCGGTCGTTGCCCTAATGAGCCGTCACGCCCAGGGGCCGGTGCGGACCCTCACCGTGGGTTTCCGTGACCCTGGGTACGATGAGGTGGGGTACGCCCGTGTCGTCTCCCGATGTCTAGGGACCGACCACGCGGAGATCTTCATGGACATGGACATACAGAGGGAACTCCCCAAGATCGCATGGCATTATGACGAGCCCTTTGCGGACGCGTCTGCCGTCCCGACCTATTACTTGGCCAAGGCCATGCGATCTCTGGTCACCGTGGCCCTGGACGGCGACGGGGGGGATGAGACACTGGCCGGGTACGATCGATACCGAGCTGCCCGATGGCTCGGTCTGTACGCACGGCTGCCTCGTCCTGTTCGTGACGGGCTCATCCCTCGAGCCCTGGAGGCCATCCCGATTCGCGGTTGGGAGAGGTCTCACTGGCTTCACAGGGCCAGGGTCTTCGCTCGTCCTGGGGAGGAGCGACTGGAGCGCAGATACGGCCAGTGGATGTCCCACTTCACCGCGGACGAGAAGGCCTCCCTGTGCACCCAGGAGTTCCTGGAGGAGGTGGGTCAGTGCGATCCCCTGGCATTGATGGAGACGCACTTCTCCTGCGGATCGGCCGATGTGGACACCTTGAGGCGGGTGCTGCGTGTGGATATGCTCTCTTACCTCCCCGACGACCTCTTGGTCAAGACGGACATAGCCTCCATGGCCCACGGATTGGAGGTGCGCGCCCCATTTCTTGATCATCACTTCGTGGAGTTCGCCTCCAAGATCCCGTCGAGGTGCAAGGTCAGGTGGGGGAAGGGCAAGTTCATTCTGAGACAGGCCTTGAGGGGGCTCCTGCCTCCAGAGATCCTGGCTCGTCGAAAGATGGGTTTTTCTCCCCCTCTCGCTCGGTGGATCCAACATGACCTCAGGGAGATGGCCGAGGAACTCCTGATCGGTTCGAGGGCCAGGGAAAGGGGGTACTTCCGAGGGGATCGCGTGGGAGAGATACTCGAGGAACACCTGGATGGGGTGAGGAATCGTCACCACCAGATATGGAACCTGATGATGCTGGAGCTTTGGCACAGGGCGCATGTGGATGGGTGAGCAAGGCTCTGTGCGCGCGCATGGAGCTTGGGGCAGACATTCTTTGCGGCCTCGGATCGAGGCCGAGTTCTCCTGGGAAGGGAAGGGTTGAGAGATGAACATCTGTGTGATCGGGGCCGGTTATGCCGGGCTGGTAACGGGGGCCTGCTTCGCTGAGTTCGGGCTCAAGGTGACCTGCGTGGACAAGGACAAGGAGAAGATCACCAAGTTGAAGAAGGGCAAGGTCCCTTTCTTCGAGCCCGGCCTGGAGGAGATGGTCCGTCGGAACGCCGCCCAGGGACGCCTCTCTTTCGACACCGACGCGGGCAGGGTCGTGAAGAACTCGTTGGTGGTCTTCATCTGCGTGGGCACGCCATCCAAGGAAGACGGGTCTGTGGACCTCAGCGCTGTGGACGAGGTGGCCCAGCAGATCGGTGCTGCCCTGGACGGATACAAGCTGGTGGTGACCAAGAGCACGGTACCGGTCGGCACGACGAGGAGGGTGGAGAGGATCATCAGGGAGAACTGCCAGGAACCCTTCCACTTCGAGGTGGCGTCCAACCCGGAGTTCCTCAGGGAGGGGTCGGCCATAGAGGACTTCATGCGACCCAATCGAGTGGTGATCGGTGCCGAGAGCGATCAAGCCAGGGCGATCCTCAAGGACCTTTACAGCCCTCTGTACCTCATCGAGACCCCTTTTGTCGTGACGGATATCCAGACATCGGAGATGATCAAGTATGCCTGCAACGCCTTTCTCGCCACCAAGATCTCCTTCATCAACGAGATGGCCAACCTGTGCGACAAGGTGGGCGCGGATGTCCATCAGGTGGCGAGGGCCATGGGGCTCGATCAGCGCATCGGTTCCAAGTTCCTCCATCCTGGGCCCGGTTTCGGCGGCTCATGCTTCCCCAAAGACACGCGGGCCTTCGCCCACTTCGCCAGGGAGGTGGGCGTCCCCCTGGAGTTGGTGGAGTCGGTCATCCGTGTGAACCGCAGGCAGTGGGAGCTCATGGTCCAGAAGACCGAGGAGGCCCTTGGAGGGGTGGTCAAGGGGAAGACTTTGGCCCTCCTGGGCTTGACCTACAAGCCCAACACCGACGACATCCGGGAGGCCCCTTCCATCTTCATAGCCCAGGAGCTGGCATCCAGGGGTGCTCGAATGCAGGTCTACGACCCGGCGGGGATGGAGAACGCATCGAGGGTCCTCAAGGGGGAGGTGGTGTTCTGCAAGGAGCCTTACGAGACTTCGTCAGGTGCCCATGCCCTAATCATTGCCACGGAGTGGAACGAGTTCAGGAACCTGGACTTCGACCGTCTCAAGGGCCTGCTCGCAGACCCTGTGGTCCTGGATCTCAGGAACATCTACGATCCTAGGCGCATTCGGGAGAAGGGTTTCCGATACGTGGGCGTGGGGAGGGGATGATGGCCACCACGACGACGTTGCTCGCCGAGCCCTCGGCGCTCG
>CAZOXN010000223.1:0-5141 GCA_964583655.1 uncultured Desulfarculaceae bacterium
GCCAGGCCTTCCTCTCCCAACTCGGTGGCGGTGGAGCAGACCGTCAGGTACATTTCGGCCACCCCCGCATTGGTGGGCCAGCTCTTACTCCCGTTTATCACCCAAGCATCGCCATCGAGCTTAGCCGTGGTCCGTATGGTCCTCGCCGCCATGTCGAAGTTCTCCACGTCGCAGCCGCTGTCCGGTTCCGTCATGGATAGGCAACTGTATGCGAAATGCGGACCGGTGAATATCGGTACAAATCGGTCGAGGACAGCACGATTGGCCACGGCGATTGCCGGGGCTAAATGCCTTCCCGCGCTCTGGCCCACGGTCATGGCGATACCCGCGTCCCCTCTGGACAGCTCTTCAGCCACAATCGTGAGGTAAAAGGGCATGGGGCCCGGTTTCTCTCCGCCGAGCTCCCTTGGATAACCCATCCTCACAATCCCCAGGTCAGCAATCTTCTGAAGGATATCCCGGACCAAGGTCTCACTGTCTTCGAGTTGCTGCCTCATGGGAAGAAGCTCGTTGTCCACGAACTTCCGCAATATTGCCTTGATCGCCCCCTCCTCCTCGGTCAATAGGTCTTCCAGGAACATCCGTTTACCTCCAGTTACCGGCCAATCTCACAAACGCGTCCTCGGCTTCTCGGCATCATTGCGAGTTTCTAAACCTGAGCTCACCGTTGCCCCTCCCATCTGCGGTAAAGTTCGTGCTCGATCCCGAGATAGTCCAGGACCTTGCCGATGGTCTGATGGACGATCTCCTGGATCGTCTTGGGTCTGTGATAAAAGGCCGGTATAGGGGGGAGGATCAAGGCCCCCATGTCCGCTGCCTGCGACATCAGCCTGAGATGTCCCTTGTGGAGCGGGGTCTCGCGGACCAGGAGCACTAGCTTTCTCCCTTCCTTCAGGCAGACGTCCGCTGCCCGGACCAGAAGGTTGCTGGTGTAAGAGTTGGCGATGGCGGAGAGGGTCTTTATCGTGCAAGGAGCTACCACCATGCCCATGGTCATGAAGGATCCGCTCGCAAGAGGGGCGGTGAGATCCTCGTTGTCGTGAGCCCTCGCGGCCAAGGACTCGACCTGCTCGACCGTGTAGTCCGTCTCGATGGAGAGGTTCCTCTTGGCCGCATCCGTCATGACGAGGTGCGTCTCGTACCCGAGCCTGCCCAACACCTGGAGGAGCTCTATCCCATAGATCACCCCGCTTGCCCCTGAGATGCCTGTTACGACTCGATGATTCAAGTCTCCCCCCCAAAGGGATAAGTCCCAGACCCTTTTACCCTGAAGAACCTTGCAAAAGCAAGGTCAAACCAACGACTGGGCCGCAGATAACTGCGTCGTTGGGACAGGACCGAAGCTGGGCGCAGTCTCAGGAGGTACCGCGCGGGGTTCAGGTCCTCCCCGACCACTTCTCACTTCGTATGGTCTCCCCCCAGGTATTCCTTGAGGTCTATGCGCTGCATCACCTCCTCCGGGACCCGGTTCACCGGGGCGAAACGATCCAGGCTGGGCTTGGCAGTGGCGTCTATGCCCATCTTGTCCACGACCCCTATGGGCTCGGCAGAGGGGTCCAAAGAGGAGCCGCGCGCCCTGGGGATGATGAAGACGTCCCTTTCGGCCTGGACCCGCGTGGCCATGGCCCAGAAGACCCGCTGCAAATCGGCAACGTCGATGTCGTGGTCCACCACGATGCAATGTTTCAGGTAGAGATCCGCTGCGAAGGCAGCGAGAATGGCTGTGCGCGCCTGGCCTTCATAGCTCTTCCTGATGGAGATGACTAGTGTGAACGGCGCGGCCATGCGGACCCTCTCCACCTCCGGCACTGCACCCCTGACCGCCCTGAGGTAGTTGGCCTCCATCGGGATGGTCGCCATGGTGAGGTGCTCCCTGTGCTGTCCGCCGCAGATGTCCTGATAAACAGGGTCCCTCCTGTGAGTGATGGCCTTCACCTTGAGGACCGGGTTCAACCCAGGGCGCGTGGCGTAACCCGTGAACTCCCCGAAGGGCCCTTCCTCCTCCCGGAGCTGAGGATCGATCTCTCCCTCCAGGATGATCTCCGCCCCCGCGGGGACCATGAGGTCCACTGTCATGCACCTCACCGTCTCCAACGGGCTCCCTTTCAGCCCGCCTATGATACCGAGCTCGTCCTCCTCGTACGGGCCGATGGCCAGGGCACCTATGGCCCACGCCGGATGGTTTCCTATGGAGACCGCCACCTCGAGAGGCCTTTGGAGTCTCTGCATCTTGGAATAGATGGCGTGCAGGTGCTTGCCCATGGTCATGAAGATCCCCAGACGGTCCTTTCCCTTCAGCATCAGGCGATTATAACTGAGGTTGTAGACCCCGGTCTCCGGGTCCTTGGCAAAGACTATGCCGGCCGTGATGTACGGGGCTGCGTCGGTCTGGTGGTAGAGCATGGCAGGGAGAACGCCCAGGTCCACGTCATCGCCGGTCATCACCACCTCCTGCACCGGTGCCTCCTGGACCTGGACAGGAGGGATCGGGTGCTCGTAGCCGTGCAAGACCCTTCTTTCCAGTTCCGCTTGAGGGACCCCCAGGGCCCTGGCTACGCGGCCCCTTGTGGCGTAACAGTTGACCGCCACCGGCATGTCGTGCCCCTTGACCTTCTCGAACAAGAGGAGGGGGAGCCTCCTCGCCTCTTCGAGCTTGGTCACGATGGCCGCGACCTCGTAGCGGGGATCCACTTCCTTGGTGACCCGGACGAAGCCACCTTCCTTGGTCTCCTCCATCAGCCTCAAAAAACCTCTGAAATCCTCTGCCATCTCACCACCCCCTGGACACGACCATGGGCAGGCCGACCATCGGGGCTCCTGATACGCAAACTTTGTTCCAGATACCAGTGAGCCACCATGGCTCCTCTCATCTCACGAGAGGTTCGGCTTGGGCACAAAGGCCATGTTATTTCAAAATGATGGTCCAAGGAGCATTATAGTCTACTTGAGAATTCGAAAAGACACTGAAAAGCAACGGGGGGATCGCCCTGGAATGTCGTTGCAATAGAGCAACGGGACAAGGACTCACGCAACAACGGATGGCGCAAGTGAAGGAACGAGCTGCGTTGCTATCCTGCAACGGAACCACAGGGTGTTGCAGACATGCCTACACCTGCGAGAGATGTCTCTTGATCTTTCTGCTCAGGGTGGAGGGATGGACCCCGAGGTGACGGGCTGCCCTCCTGATGGAACCGTGCCTGGCCACTGCGTCCTGTATCAATTGAGACTCGTAGTCCGCAGTGACGTCCTTGAGCCTCCCAGGGCCCTGCTGCTGGCCAGGGGCCGCGGCGATCGACCTCCGGATCTGCGAGGGGAGTTGCTCGACCCTTATCTCGTTGGTCTCGCTGGTGACCAGGAGGTACTCGATGACATTGCTCAGCTCTCTAACGTTCCCAGGCCAGCCATAAGCAACAAGGGATTGGATGACCTCGTGGGAGAGACTCTTCTTCTTGCCATAGTGCTTGTTGTGCCGGGCGAGCATCTGCATGGCGAGCAGGGGGATATCCTCCCTCCTTTCCCTCAGAGGCGGCACCACCAGGGGCACCACGTTGAGGCGAAAGAAGAGGTCCTCCCTGAAACGCCCGGCCCTGACCTCACGGGAGAGGTCGCGATTGGTCGAGGCCAGCACTCGGACATTTATGCGCATCGGGCTCCTTTCACCTATCCTGGTGATCTCTTTCTCCTGCAGGACCCTGAGGAGTTTCGCTTGGGCCTCCAGGGGCAGCTCGCTTATCTCGTCCATGAGGATGGTCCCTGTGTTAGCGACCTCGAACATCCCAGGCTTCCCCTGCGGGATCGCGCCGGTGAAGGAACCCTTGGAATAACCGAAGAGCTCCGATTCCATCAGAGAGGGTGGGATGGCCGCACAGTTGATGGTGACGAAAGGGCGCCCTTTCCTGGGGCTGTTCTCGTGAATGAACCTGGCTACCATCTCCTTGCCCACGCCGGACTCGCCCATGATGAGCACGGTGGTGTCGAACTCGGCCACCCTCCTGGCCAGGTTCAGAACTTGGCGAAACGAACGGCTCCTGGCCACGAGCCCCGCCAGGCTGGAATCCTGTTCCCTAAGCTCATGGAGCTGCAACAGATACTGCTTGGCCAGCTGACGAGAGGCCTGCAGATCGTGGTGCATCCGCACGAAGTCGCTGATGTCCTTGAGGCAGCAGACCACACGGATCACCCCGCCCTTTTGGTCCAGGACCGGACGGGCGCTGGTGAGCGCGTAGCGCCCTTCCCCGAAGTACTTCTGCACCAGGGTCAACCCCCTCTTCTGCCTCAGGACCTGCCTCACGATGGAAGGGAATATGAGGCCCTGTCTGAACCGCTCCCTGACATGGACCCCCACGACAGAGCCGCGGTCGTAACCGGAGATCCTCTCGTACGAGCTGTTGACGAACAGTATCACCCCATGGCCGTCAGTGATCAGGACGCCATCGTGGGCCGAGTCCAGGATGGACTTGAACAACGGCACCTGCTCGATCATGAGCTCCGAGGAATTCACCTGGACCAGATCAGGCAAGAGGTTCTGCCGCTGGAAGAGCACGGGGTCCTTCATCCTCAAGAGGTTGAGGTACAGGGAAGTGGTGTGGACCACGCCTAGAAAGAGACCCTGGTCGTCCACGAGCCCAATGCTGACGCCATCCCTCGCAGCCGGGATGTCTTCCAGATCCGTGGTCGCCTCGACTACCACCACATCCCGGTTTATGTACTCCTCCATGCCATGTCCCTGGTCCGCGGCGTTGCTTTGCAGTTGGGCCAGGACCGGCCTGCTCAGCATGCCGAGGAGACGTCCCCCTTCCAGCACAGGGAGATCATAGAGCTCATGCTCATCCAGGAGCATGCGGCAGCTCTCGAGGCTGGCCCCTGGATACACGGTGGGGACCTTGTCTGCTAGATCGAGTGCCCTCATGGCAGAAGACAGCGCCTGTTCGGGCCGCCATCGTGTGGAATCGGGACGCAATCCCAAGGGTCTCTTAGGCCGCCATGCGCACTGCTCGGTGTCAGCGGGCCATCGTGAGTGAAGAGACGCACCCTGTCCTGCATCGGGCATTCCCTTCGGTCGTCATCAGGGTCACCAGCCTCTTCGCCTGGGCCCGAACTCCGCCCTGCCGCCACCAGCCCTGGCTCTTCCAGGTAAGCTC